>CAZGVZ010000079.1:1614-2166 GCA_964529145.1 uncultured Fibrobacteraceae bacterium
TGCCGAGCAGCGTGTAAACCGTGATCGTACCCCGCGTTTCAGGCGCAGCTCCCGGAAGAACCCAGGAAAACGATACCGCGCGGCTGCCGGGGCGCAATCCGGTCTGTTTGAAAAAAGGGGACTCGGTGATCACTGACTGATGTGCGATCACACGGGTGATCGGGGGGAACGTGAAGGGATTGCTCGATGCGGAAACCGGTTCCGCACGGAGCTCCACACAAGCGATCATGCTCATGAGAAGCGCCGTTTTCCACCTGTGATGCATTGTCTCCTCCTCCGGACTTGGAAATTCGGGTTGTACTCGATATATCGATTCGTATCTTGATCCGACTCGCGGCTTCGGCACTCCGGGGCGTGATTCGCTAAACCGGCAACTACTCTCTCGACGTGCTCCGTAAATCGCCTTCGCAAAACAGGTATCTCGAGCTATGCACCCGGGCAAGGGATTGGAGCATTTTGCCAGGTTTGAGGTGTAATCAGGTGCTGCATGAATCATCTCACCTGGCTGTGATCAAGATAAATATATCGCCTTTGCATCGCCCGAATAAGGAT
>CAZGVZ010000079.1:2176-10965 GCA_964529145.1 uncultured Fibrobacteraceae bacterium
GTCACCGGCGGAATTATTGCAAAAAAATCTGCCGTTTAGACCGGCACCGCCGCTGCCCCGGGAGAAGCCTCCACAATGAGTGATCATATCAAAGATTGCCGTTCATGGACGTTCCGTTCTTTTTCGCAAGCACCGGACATGGCCGGGAGATCGTAAGGGGGCATGGGCGACTGCTTCCCGTGCATGCGGAACCATGGGCAGACTCCAGCAGGAGTTCCACACGGGGAAGTTTCCGGTCCCGATGGAGTATATCGGTAAAATGACCACGGAGCGCTCTCCCTCGGTCCCCCAGACATTCACATGCCGTCGTCCGTGACATCAGATTTGTGACTCCGCCATCGAACCGATCAACTCCTCCGGCGGATCGACGAAACCTTCCGGAATCGCGTCCAGCGGCGGACGTACGGCGGTTGGATAAGTCCCGAGGAGCTTTCCGAGCATCCTTTTTACAGTCACAATTCCCGAAATCCCGGAAACCGACCTCTTGAAGGAGGAGATTTGGTTCTGGAGCCGCTCCGCGACATTGTCATTTTTTTCGTGTACCGCCTGTTCCATTGCCAAATAGATACCCGGGAAGGCGTTCGGCAGGCCTGGAATGAATCCGCATGCGCCCTTCCGATAGGCCTCGGTGATTTTCGAATCGCCGCCCAGCAGATACTTGTTGCATGCGGGAATCAGGCCGAGATCCGCGGAAGAGTCCTTGAGTCCCGCATGCGGAACTGCGCCCAGGATCTCTGGTGTAATTGGATTCCCGGTGTGCCGGGGAAAATTATAGAGATAGAAAGGAAGATCGCAGGTATCGGCCGCAATTTTGAAATAGTTGATAATTCCTGTTACGGGCGCTTTTGCGTAGTACCATGGCGGAAGGCAGATCAGCGCGTCGGCGCCGTATCGGTAGCCTTTTTTCACCAGTTCGACCGTGGTGGCGAGGTTGTCGCCGCTTGCATTGAAAATGAGATATCCTGGAAAGTATTCGCGGCTCAATTTGAGAAGCGTGAGCCTCTCGGAAACGGTAAGGGAAAAGAATTCCGCTGTGGTACCTCCGACAATGAGCTTGGTGACCCCCCTTTCCGAAAGAAACGCCAGATGCTCGATGAATGCAGTCTGGCATATAGAGAGGTCGCCTCCGAATGGAGTGGTTACAGGTACGATGAGTCCCGCTGGACTGACTCTGCCCGCCTCGTGCAGCATAGGGTAGAGCCTGCTGTAGAAATCTGAACGGACCGCCTCTATCGAGAAATGATAATCCTCATGACAGAACAGGTGCAGATCGGCCCATCGCTTGCTTTCGGCGCCGTAACGCGTGAACGCGGTGAGATTGCTCGATAGGAACGTGCCGATCGCCTTTTCGAGCGAATGACCCAGTTCATGCACGTCGCGTCCGGTCCTGGCCGCAAGCTGTGTCTTGAAATCGGAGTCGATGAAGATCGAACAATCTATCAAGGGGCGGAATCTGGGGTAGGTGGAAATCTCCCCTTCGATGATGTTGAACCGCCGCGGCGTATACTCCTGAAACGATCCGGTCCGGCCGGAGGAGTGGTCGTACTGGGGCACGCTGACGTTCGATCCCGATTTGATGGCGGTGAGATGCTGGAAGACAAGTTCCATGTCGTTCGCTGCAGGATCGGGACCGGCGAGTTTCGCGGCCTGGCGCTCGGAGCGCGGCAGTTTGTAATTATCGAGGTGGACGACTCCGCTGGCGTGAAGGCGGCGGGCGAGTTTTCCGGCGAAAGTCGTTTTCCCGCTGCCCCCAGGACCCCCGATCGCTATCAGGACAGGACCTGTGGAATCCGTGAAATGGTGCTGAAGAAAACTCACCACTACGCTCTCAGCCGGAAGTCGCGACCGGAGATGGGTGTGGACAGGATAGGGAACGGACTGTTTCATCGTATCATTGCCCGCTGAATGAGGTGCAGATCATGATTCCGGGAGAATTGATAAACCATAAAAATGATTGATGCCGGGTCCGCAGGCAAACCGGCGTGCGGCCGCGCGGCGGACGGATTCGCTCTTTTCGGGCGGAACCACTTGATCCGGTGATCCTTACGAACTATTTTGTAAAAAACACTTTTTTTGCGGGAGGTGGCCATGATGCGAACTGTGAAGGCGATAGGGATGACGGTCCCGGTGATCATGTTGACATCCTGCGGCGCCCCGTTCAGATTCGCCGCACCGGCAAAGTGCACGGAGGCGACTGAATTGAAAAATGTGTGTGCTGCGGTCGAAAGCGGGGGAACGGAGCTGAAGGAAGCGGACTCGCTCTACAACCAGGGAACCGTGTTGATCAGGAAAGGCAAGGACGAAAAAGCCTACTGGCTGCTCGACAGGGCCATCGTGAGGTATCGGCTGGTGCTCGCGAAATCGGCGATCGGGCGCAAGGAAAAAGAGATTGCGCTTCAGAAACAGGCGCTGTCGAAAACCCGCGAGGATATTTCCGCCTACAAACAGGTACTCCTTGAACTCGAGAACATGGAGCGGCAACAATGAAAAGGATAATGACAACCCTGCCGCTGCTGGTGACGCTGGCGGTTTCTGCGTCCGTCGGCGCGGAGGAGAAGACACAATGGGAGCCATCCGACCAGCTGTCGTACGTGTACGGATTGAAAATCGGTAAAGCCGCCACGCCGGATGAGCTCTCCGCGGTCCTCGATGAGGCGTTAGGTAAACTCTACTCCTCCACGGACGATGCGGTGCCGGATCTCTACGGTCAGGCGAAGAGCTATCTCGGTATGGCAAAACCGGTGTTCCTCAAGAAAAAGGGAAAGCCTGTGGCTGCATCCCTTTTTACCGTGTGCTCTCTCAAAACGTTAGTCGCTGTGACTCAGATGGTACAGGAAAAATACGATCGCGACCTGCGCCTGCTCCTCGAGAAACGCGTTGCCGCACTGGAGAAAATCAAGTCGATCCATGAACGGATCAACGAGCTGGAGCGCAGCAAGGCGGCCGAGATGGCGAACCGGTTGAAATCCGATATCAGGGCAATGCAGGACGAGGCGGACAAGAAATTCAGGGAGCTGCAGAGTTCACTCATCCAGGTGACCAACGACGCACGGGGTACGATCATCTCCATGTCCGACATTCTTTTCGAAACCGGAAAGGCGAACCTCACCGCCGACCTGAAGACCAGTCTTGCGAAGATCGCAGGAATTCTCTTGGTCTTCAAGAACTCCAGGGTTATCGTCGAGGGGCATACCGACAATGTCGGTTCGGAGGATTACAACCAGGTCCTTTCCGAACGAAGGGCGGAGAACGTCATGAACTTTCTTGTCGAGCAGGGGGTGGCGCTCTCCCGCCTCAGCGCCCTGGGGTACGGTTTTTCGCGTCCGGTCGCGGACAACGACACGGACGCGGGTCGGGCAAAGAACCGGCGGGTCGACCTGATCGTTCAGGAAAAGCAGGGTGGATCTGACGAGGCGGGAACGGAGTTCATGGAGAATCGGCAGCAGTGAAGACCGTGCCGCAGGGCGGGTCGCGACCCGCCCTGCCATGTCTTTACATTTAAAAAACGGATACCTGCGCCGACAGCTTCATGCGGCCGCAGGAGAGTCTGGCCAAATAAAGGCCCGCGGGAACGCGGACTCCGCGGGTATCCCTGAGGTTCCACGAAAAGTGGTTATGCAGTCCTGTGACCGGTCGGACGAAAGAACGGAACAACCTGCCGTCGCCGGAAAAAATATCGATTGTCGCACGTCTGCCGAGGTACGTGTCCGGAACCCGGAATTCTATGAAAGCGCTCGAGCTTCCAGCGATCTGCCGTGCTGAAAGCGCGGCCGAAGGCGCATTGTTATCGGCGGAACGCTGCTTTCCGGCTGCGACAGGGCCGTCGATGATCTCCCCATTGATGATCCGGTATATCTCCATTTTCGATTCGTCCATGATACCGACATTATAGGTGGGGTTGAAACCCGATTTGTCGATCCCCGCCGCGGACTGGACATACGCGGGCAGATCCGAGGGTGCGTACGATTTGTTCTTGTTGATTCGAAGTATCTTTATGGCCTGCGTTTCGGCTGCGACCGGGTCTGTGGTGAGGATGACGGTCGAGGGATTCTTCACGTCCGCGGAGTCGTCCATCGCTTTTACATAGGTAGAAAAGTCCTCGGGCCTGAGGTCGTCGGTCCCCATGATCCCACCCGGCCCGTTTCCCTCGTTCGAGGCGAAAATCGCGCCGCAGACGCTCAGAACATGCTTCTTGTAGACCGGGCCAGCGCAAGTGATCTCACGGACATTTTTGGATACTGCGCTGCCGGCGGGATTGCCGTGCATTCCGTTGGGATCGGTGTAAGTGCCGAAATGACTCTTGAAGCCGCAGGTGAACTTCCCGTCACTGTCGCCGAAGGCGTGCCCCCGCGCATTGAAGCAGTTGATCAGGAAATCGGCTTCCTTGAGGGCGATCGCGTACTCCCGGTCATTGAGCGCTCCGTCCCCTGCCTTTACCTTTTTACTCTTGTCGGAGGTGATAATGATTCCGGGAAAGTTGGCCGCCGTGTAGCCGGCTACCGTAAAGGCGTTGGCCGTGGGCGAAGTGGTCAGTTCGTAAATCGTGATGTTGGAGGCGGGAAAACCGGTACCGTCAAAATTCATCTTCTGCAGCCCTTCGGTGACCCCCTTGACCGTCTGCCAGTTGAGTCCCACCTTGTAAGGGTTGTAGGTCACGACCTTTACCGCGATCTTCGAGGTGAGCGAGAGCGTTTCAGGGAACACCGATTTCCATGCCTCGCCCACATCGTCTTTACCGGTCAGAAGCCTGATCGTATCGTCGATCATCGAGAAAACGACCGCGTTGTCGATGGTATCGTTCTTGACCACGTCCTTGTTGAAATTGATTGCCACCCTTCCCGGCCATTTGTTGAACGGACCTGGTTCAAATGAAACGGACGACCCTAAAACTTTTCCCACGCCCGGATGCAGCGCGATCGCCGCTGTACCCGCCGCGGCAGTCTTTAAAAAGTTCCGTCTGCCGGCTGATTTTTCCTGGTTCATACACACTCCTGTCCCGAAAAAGGTAGGAAACGATTCGTACACCGCAGGCATTCACCATGGAACATATAAATTTCTACGCCCCTCCCAAGGCGATCGCAGAACAGATAATATAATCGATATCAGGGCATTTGTGAGGAGGATTCGTCCTGTGTTCCATGTATCGGGGAAATCCGGCATTCCGGCGATGGCAGAATCACAGGTATCGCTTCAAGCATCCTTCAGGAAGGAATCCCGCGCATCCTTGCCGGGGCGGGGGCACGTCATGCGTGCCCCCGAACGTATGCATATGTCCGTATTTGGTGTATCCCTGTATCGTGTGGCTTCAGTCCGCCATAAGTGCCCTGGACATCAGGTATTCTCCGCCTGTTTTACGAGCAGCTCGATAGATTCGAGTTTTTTCTGCAGCCGCTTCTCAGATACAGAGAAGAGCGTCTTTACCTCCTGCTGGGCGAAAAGCGAGATGGCGAACTCCTCGAGCATAATGCGGTACTCCCGGATCGACTCGGCGAGAGGAGAATACGGATCGTCACAGGTATGCGCGTCGATCCTGTCCGAAAATGATTTGAGAATGGACATGTTGCGGCTGTACTTGACCGGGTCGAGATTCGCACGTTCGATCCTGAAGGCGAATGCTTTCAGGTACCGCGGGAATTGGCGGAATCGGAGGTAACACACACGGTCACGAAGCGCGTCGAGATACACGGTACAATCCCTGCGAAGCTCCTGTTTGATCGCGGCGATTCCATCCTTTTTCATTCCAGTCAGTCTCTCGATATTTTCCGAGGAGAGCCGGAACACCTCCTCCAGTATCGAAAGCGCTTCGCGCCCAATCTTTTTCGCCTCGTTGCGAATCGCTGCGGTGACATGTTCGAATCGCTCCCTGTCACGTGGGAGCGGCTCCGCCAATGAAAACAGGTGCTCGCGGATAGAATCGAGAAGGGGGGCACGCATGTTCTCAGGGCCTCCCCATGGAGCGCAGCGAAGGGAAAGTTCCCTCGGAAACCGCAGGTCTCTTTCGATCCACGCGAACTCGTGCGACGCGACGATTTCCAGCAGACGCCGCACTCCCTCGCGGTGTACCCGATCCGCTTCGGATTTTGACGGAAAGAACCGGAGGTCGACCGCCCCGTTACGGTTTGTCAAAGCGGGGTAACCATACAGGGGAATTCCACCTGCCGCTTGTGAGGCTGAAACGACTTCCGGAATCGTGTCCACGCTCCATTCGGAGAGATCCGTTCTTTCAAGCCCCCGGAACGCATCGCGCCACCGTTCGTCGGGAGTTGAGGAGGGGGTGCAGGCCTTTTCGAGCATCGCGCGCTCTCGTCCCGCGGCGATAATGCATCCGTCTCCATCCGATATCTCCACGCGCATGGAGAGATGCTGCGGAAGTGATCCGGTGCGGAACAGCGAGGGCTCGACAGGGATACCGTACAGCTTTCGCAGCGCATCCGACAAGTTTTTCTCGAACGGTTCCGGGGATACGCGCATCGTCGCGGCGAGCTCCAGCGCATGCTCCTGGATCGGAACGAGCCGTTTCCGGAACTCTTTCGGGAGCGAACGCAGGAGCTCTTCGATCCTGGCGGGCCAGAGTGCGGGGACCATGTAATCCAGCGAGGATGCCGGAATGAACGGAATGTCACGGCGGTCGATTTTCAGGGTGATGCCGTCATGTTCTGCGCCCGGTTCGAACGAATACTCGAGAGGGAACGCTTTACCCCCGATTGTGACGGCATCCGGATACATGTCGACCTCCTCCGGAACTTCACCGGCGAGCAGGTCCGAAGGTTTCATCCTGAGAAACGCATCGTCCCCACGCTCCCTTATCAGACGGTTGAGATCGTGTACCGACCCTGCCGAGGACAGACGCGCGCGATAGAACTCCTCGATAGCTGTCTCACCCGCAAAGAGCGACCTGGTCCTGAGTTTCGTTTCAAGCAGTTCGACGCTTTTTCGCAGCTCTACGTTCAACCGGTGGAATTCATGATGAGTTGCCAGTTTTTCGCGGACCAGCCCTTCACGGATGAAAACATCGGTCGCCCGAACCGGGTCCACACTCCCGAAGGGAACGCCCTGGTGATCGGCGACATGGAGTCCGAACAGGCTCACCCTGGCGGTCGCCCTGACCACCCCTGTCGATTCGTCGAACCATGGTTCCGACCAGGAACGGGTGCACAGATGAGCCGCCAGTTCCTCGATCCATGCGGGATTTATGGGAGCAGCCGTGCGGGCGAAGAGCCGGGAGGTTTCAATCACCTGGTGACAGATGAACCAGTCTGGTTTCTGACCCGCAAGCGACGAGCCCGGAAAGATGACCAGCTCACGCCCCCTGGCAGCCTCGAATTTTCCTTTGTCGTTTTTTCGGGCGCAGTTCGGGAGGAGTCCTGTGAGCAGCGCGCGGTGAATCGCATCGGGGGGAGCGTCCGAATCGTTGTTCCTGAAGCCCTTCATCGAGGAGAGTACCTCCTCTATCCGGCGGTGGACGTCGTGCCACTCCTGCATCCTCGCAAAGGAGAGAAAGTGCTCCCTGCAGAACTTTCTCACCCTGTTCTGGGTCCGGAGTTCGCTCCATTCCTGTTCGCACGTGTCCCACAGTTTGACAAAACCGAGAAAGTCCGAACCGGGAACCCGGAATTTCGCGTGCATCGCGTCCGCTTCGGCCTGTCGCTCGAACGGACGCTCCCGCGGATCCACGATGGAGAGCGCAGCCGCGATTATTTTCACTTCCCTCAGCGCGTTTTCGTCCCTGGCCGCGATAATCATGCGCGCGACCGGGGGGTCGAGCGGAAGACGTGACATCAGTCTGCCGAGGCTGGTGAGCCGGTTATCGCGGTCAAGCGCTCCGAGTTCCCGCAGTTCCGCGTATCCTTCGGCGATAGCCTGGCCGGAGGGTGGCTCTATGAACGCGAAGGTCTCGATTTCCCCAAGGCGGTGTGCGATCATCGAAAGAATGATCCCCGCGAGATTCGATCGCCTGATCTCGGGCATGGTGAACGGCTCCCGTGATTCATACTCCCTGGCGGTGTACAGGCGGATACACACGCCGTTCGAAACGCGGCCACACCGCCCTTTACGCTGATCCGCGGCGGCTTTGGAGATCGGTTCGATTGGAAGGCGGCTGGTGCGGAGCCTCGGTGCATAACGGGAAATGCGTGCTACTCCTGTATCCACGACGAACACGATTCCCGGGACCGTGATCGATGTTTCAGCGATGTTGGTGGCTACCACGATTTTCCTTTTACCTGATTCCTCGAAAATCGCTTCCTGCTCCCGTCGGCCGAGACGGGAGAAGAGAGGAAGTACCAGCAGGCCCGGGCGTTTCATTCCTCTGAGGCGATCACATGTTTCCCTTATGTCACGCTCACTCGGCATGAACACGAGGATGTCACCCAAAGGATACAGATCGAGGAGATCACGCACTGCACGTATCGCGCCGTCCACGTAAGTCGAATCCTCTCGATCCTCCCCGTCGTCCTCCCTGTTTTCCGCAAGATGGAAAACCTCCACCGGGAACATCCGTCCGGAGACCTCGATCACCGGTGCGTTTAGGAACGAGGCGGAAAACAGGCCGGTATCTATGGTCGCGGAAGAGACGATCACCTTGAGATCCGGCCGTGACACGGTCAATTTTCTCAGGTGCCCAAGAATGAAATCGATGTTGAGGCTGCGTTCGTGCGCTTCGTCGATGATGAGCGTATCGTACATTCCGAGAAAGGGGTTGTTTTCGATCTCCGCAAGAAGGATTCCGTCCGTCATGAATTTCACGCTTGTGGTGGGGGAATCGTGATCACTGAACCGGATCTTGTAAC
>CAZGVZ010000080.1:0-10926 GCA_964529145.1 uncultured Fibrobacteraceae bacterium
CCTGGTTACCCGCACGCTTGGAGACAGTTCCTTCTTCCCGAAAGACGGATGTCCCGGTCCGGTGTCCATCGATTTTCACGGAGTACACCTCGTCATCTTCGATCTCCATCCGTTTCTTTTTCACCCCGACGAAATCGATTCCTCATGCGGATCAGGAAGTCTTGATAAGTTTTCGGCCGTGCTGGCAAAACATGCCAGGTGCCGGAACGAAGCGCCGGTCGTGTTCCTTACGCACTATCCCATGGTCACGTACGGCTCCCACGGCGGATTCCGTACATGGAGAGAGCATCTTTTTCCCCTGACTGCCGTCAACAGATGGCTGTGGATTCCGCTTCCGGTGCTGGGCTCCCTTTACTGGGGAGTGCTGCACCCGCGAATGGCCATCACCGGGGATCTGAGCAGCGGCAGGTATCCGTCGCTCATCGACACGCTCCGGCATGCGGTCAAGATCGATTCGGGAGCGCGGCGTCTACTCTACGCGGCGGGGCACGACCACAGTCTCCAGGTGATCGATAACGATTCGACCGGAGTGCTCACGATCGTTTCCGGAGCGGGTTCAGGCGGCAAGATCACGCCGGTTACCCATGGCAGGGGAACTCTGTTCGCGCATGCGCATACCGGTTTCGTCGTGCTTGATTTTCTCGACGACGGGAGGGCTTTTCTCCGGGTGATGGAAGACTCTACGGACAACCCGGTGTTCATGTTTCGAGTCCGCTGACCGGAGGCGTTTTCTCCGACATCCGCGAAAACGTCTTTCCGGCATGCCTAGCGCGTCTTATCCAGAACAGCACCAGCGCCAGACTCGGCAGCGAGATCCAGCGTATCATGGAGAAGCGGGAGAAAAGCATCGTGATCACCAGTACGAGAAGGATGGAAACCGTTTTCGCGAACCGCTGGACAAACATATCGATGAACGCCTTGCCGCAGTATTTCTCCGCGGTTGACACCGGGACATAGAGAGCCTCCTTGGCGGACTGGTTGATCGAATAATTGAATCCGTTTTCGGCCACATTGAGCATCGCGGCGAAAAAAGGGACCGGGAACAGCATGAATCCGATGGAACTGGTCAAGATCGCCGCCGGCAGTACCATAAGCGCAGTGGTCACCCCGTGATGTACCATGATGTAACTCGTGAGGAACAGCTGTACGAAAAACGCGACCCAGTTGGTGAAGGCATATACCCGTGCGAAACGGGACGCGATCTCCTCCCCGGAATAGAAGCGCTCCATGACGGATGAAAACTGGAAATCGAGAAGCGATGAAATGATTTCGTACGACCCCACGATCGCCAGAATGGAAAAAAGGTACGACGATCCGGTTACCAGCCCGAATCCGCTGCAATCCCGTTTCGCGGATCGGAATTTCTCCTCTCCTGTGGTCTGCCTGCGCAGGGGTTCCACGTTCGCCACCTCTTTTCCCGCGAGGCGGGCCGCGCAAACGATGAGTACTATGATCCCCACGCAGATCCACATCCATCCCGACAACGAAACTCCCTTGAGGTTGAGGGAAACCAGAGTGGCCCCGAATGCCCCTCCCGCCAACCCTCCCACCCCGATCGGACCGTACGCCCTCTTCGCGGTGTCGGGCGCGACGCTGTCGTTCAGGAAGGCGAAAAACGATGTCACCATTACCGAATTGTACATATCGCCGAAAATGTAGAAACTCCATGCCGTGAACGCACCCGGGTTTACGAGCAGCATACTGAAAACGATGAGAAACACACACATGAGAGCGGAGAAGAGATATGTGAGCCTCTCCCGGCGAAAATGGCGTGAGAACAACCCGAACTGCATGACGAAGCCGATCACTACCACCGCATTGAGTATCTTGGCGATAAGCTCCGATTGAGCGGCGGTCATCGTGATGTCGAACAGCTGCAATTGCCCGTGTCCCTTGTAATATTCGTAAAACACCCCTTTTTTCAATGTCTTGAGAATCCAGAACGAAGTGATGACGAGAAAGAACTGGCAGAACATATAGAAGGAGAAGGGAATTTCAGGTTTCCTGATTTTCCAGAAGAGTGAAACGACCTTTTTACCTGGTGTCACAACGCCGTCCCGGCCGCGTTCCGCCGCAAATCCATCTCTGCCGAAAAGCATCTCCCCGGGCTCCCGCGTGCGATCCGTCGCAGGTACGGTAAAAAGGTCTTCGTGTCATCGCAACAGACCGGCCAGATGAACCGCACCGGAATCTCCGGAACGGTGCAGAATAATGGATATCGGAAGCTCCTTTCCGGAACGCGAAGAGCGGACGGTTTCTACAAGAAGTTCGGATTCGCCGCAACCTCGCAGACTCTTTCCGGGCAGCCTGACTCGGGAACAGGGTCCTTCCGCATTCTCCTTCCAGGCCGATGTGGTGATTGCGTTCCGGAGTCTGACGCGGTAGGTGGTCTCCGACGGCTTCGCGAATCCCCAGCCGATTCCCAGGTCGACAAAAGAGATACAGCACGATCCGTCCGTCTCGCTGGTCACGTTGATGCTGTCGATCGGACTCGTATCGCGGATATAGAACCTGCCTATGATGTCGCGGCGTTCCCTGAGGACCCGGGCCATGTATCTTTTGTCCGCCTGATTCGAATACCTGCCCCCCCTGACCGCGGCTTCAATTTGATCATCAGTAAATGACATCACGAGCTTCGCCCCCCACAGACCGTCGCGCGCGGTCATGTTGTCGTATGCCTGTGCGGGGATATTGAACCTGAACCGGTCGGGTCTGAAGTGATCGGCATCGAATGCCCCTACGGAAGGGCTCACCACCCTGTACTCCGTTTCCCACCGGCTTGCGGAAAACGGGTTCATCACCGTGTTTCGCAGGATCTGAATGAGGGAAAAGTTGACCTCGTTTCCGAGATCAGGGGAGCGCGGCCCGGTGGTGAAGCTTCCAAGCGTCGAATTGAAATCGATGTAGAAATGGACCACTCTCCTGCATCCGGTATCGAATATGTCCAGTGTGTTGTCGATGTTCGAGTCGTAATGGTTGATCCAGGATGCAAGTATCCTGAATGCGCGAATTTCCCTCCGGTGTTCGTGTGGTATGAGGTCGTTGGAATCATCCCCGCGGGTACCCCGGAAACGCCAGCCCCCCAATGGAATTCCGTCGATGAACCGGCTGGAGAGAGCGCGTATCCTGCCACCGGGCAGGCGGTCAAGACGCGCCAGCAGGCTGTCGAGGTCCTTTCGGGTCAGTTTCCGTCGCTCCCGCCAGGCCTTCCACGTGACACTTTCCCCGATAATGACGCGCGAGGGATCGAATACCACAACATGATTCTCGGGTACGTTATATCCGGCGGCATACAGCAGCCTTGTCGAAACCGCTTCCGCGCCGGTTCCGAGCTCCGGGTATCCGGGTGGATCGAATTTGAGAATATATCTCCGTCCGTGCCTGTCCTCGACATTGAAACCGAACGTCGCTCCGACATTTTTAAACTCGAAAAGCAGAAGCTGTCCGGAAGTGTCGAGACCAAGGTCGGCACCTGGCCCCCTCTCGATCTCCACCGGACTCAGGCGACCGCAGCTGTTACGCTCCGTCCACCACGCGGAATTCGGTATGAGGTCGAACGGGTCGACATTCAAGGCTTCTTTCCTGTTTCCGGAAGTTTTCCTGATGATACGAGCCAGGTCGAAAAAACCGATGACCGATTCGACGAGAATCCTGTTCGAGATGTCGATGACCGGATTGTTCTTTTTCGGTGAAGGCTGCGGAATCGGTTTACCCGTGGAACATGCGGACGGGTTGACGGCATAAGAGGCCGATACGGCCGCTGCGCAGACGAACGCGACTATGTTTTTTCCCCTCTCCCCAGATATACGCACGGATCCTACCTCAATAAGAAGGTGAATCGAACCTCTTCCGGACTCCACCCTATCCCTGTGAACATGAAAGAATCGTTGCCGCTGTAATATCTTATTCCCACACCGAACCCGTAATGCAGACCGGGAAACCGGAAATCGGTGAAGATGTTTTCATCGACCCTTCCCGCATCGAATGATACCACCATATCCGCGGCGTATTTAATATGTGTCCAGATCGGAAATCGATAATCCATTCCCGCGGAAATACGATGCCGGTCCAGGAACCTGGAACGTCGATATCCGTGGATGAGAGTCGATGAGGAGGAGTCGAGGGCGCTCAGGAGAAAAAAAGGGATGCCGGCGGTGGCCAGCGGCTCCTTTATCGCCAGATTACCGCGCACAACGACTACACGGTAAGGGCCGACCGGAAGCTTGAAGAATCTTTTGATATCCGCCTCCATCGACCAGAATCCGAATCGCTCCCCCTCTGAGCCGTGTCCTCCGATTTCGTGTGAAATTCCACCACCTGCAAGGGCGACGGTTCCATTCACCGGCCGGTCCGAATAATCGGTATTATCAAGATAAAGTCCGCTTCCCAGCTCACCGAGGAAAAAACCTGCCGGTATTCCGGGCGTGCCGGGAAATAAAAGTTCGAGATCGCTGCGGCGCACCGAAGACACGGTACGGAAATGCCTGACGGAAAACCTCATGTATGCGAAAGCACCCGGGGAGAATCGCCCCGTGAGCCTGAGCGCGCTCTCTATAGTCCGTAAAGAGTAGTACGATTCGTCGCTTTCGTCGGTCGCGTTTCCAATACCGTAGAAACGTTCGTCGGGCATATGGAAGAATTCGCCTTCGACAGCGGCAAACGTTCCGGGACCCAGTATCATGCTGTCGAACGAAGCGGCTATTCGACTCCTGTGGTACGCGCCGTAACTCGCCTTGAGCGTGAGTTCCGAGTTCTCGTTTACAAGACCGATCTTCTTAAAAACTATACCTGGACCGGTGCGTGAGGAGTACGATGGGTACAGCAGCCTGGTGCCATCCCTGGAAACCGCGATCCGGTAGACCAGACCACCCCATGACACGGCGTATTTCAATCCTGCGCTCACTATCTTGAGCGTCAGGATCAACATCGATGCGGCAACCCAGGACGGAGCCGAAGCTATGTATTCCCACGTATCACGTGAAGGGAGTTTTTTTCCGCCCGTCCGTTCCGAGTCCGACGGCGATTTGACCGGAACGCACAACCCCTCGCCGGTGGATTTCGATGTGTCCGCGGTCTCCGTGGTCTCGGTATCCTGAGCCGAAAGGAGATGACCGTACATGAAAAAGACAAAGATCCATGCTACAGTCACTCTCAATTCGGTTCTCCTTGATCCGGGTGAATGATTAGCAACGAACATGCCAGGGAAACAGGTGCCGGAGCGGCTCCGGCACGATCTATTTTTTGCTGTACCCGGTTCCTTTACGCGATCCACCCGATGCATAGTCCTTCCCGCTTTGAATCGAAGGAGCGGGCCCTGGCCGCGGAGGGCAGGAGGAACGTATTTGCATTCCAAGGCGCCGTCTTACTCACCGGCACGGCCGGTGGCTCCTCGTATTTAATCCATGGAAGAGTTTTTTTTGCGTATACCTTGCCGCACAGAGGGTGATGAACTGCCGGATGATTTGACAAATTGTGAAAGCGTTTTCATATCCCATACGGAGCCTTCCACCGCTGGAAAAGGCGAAAATACATTCGCTGTGTGCATCCAAATGTGTTATGATGCGATTTATAACGGCCGGAAACGGGGTACCTGTCCATCGGAGAAAGGAGTGCAAAATGTCGGAACACGACGTGAGACTCGAATGGCGGCTGCGGACGGAAACGTTCGATTACGATCTCTATAACAGGAGTCATTCCGTGGATTTCGACGGGACGAACCGCATATGCGCCTCCGCCTCGCCGGATTACCACGGCGATCCATCATGTGTAAATCCGGAGCAGGCCTTTATCGCCGCGCTGGCCAGCTGTCAGCTGCTCACTTTCCTGGCGATAGCTTCGAGAAGAGGGCTGCTTGTCATAAGCTACACCGACCATGCGCGGGGATTTCTGGGCAGAAACGACGACGGGAGGACCGCCATAGTCCGGATAGTCCTGCAACCCTCGCTCATCTTCGACGAGAGGCACGCTCCGTCATCCGACGAATTCTTCAGGCTCCAGGATCAGGCGCACAGGGGATGCTTCATCGCGAACTCCATGGCCACTTGCGTCAATGTGGAGATAGACGGCCGCTTTACCGTGGCTTGAAAACGGAGTCGTCCGTAACGGCGTGTCCTTTATTCCGGACCAAACGCGACCGAACCTTCACGAGCTTCTGACCATTTGCACGATGTGGTGTTTGAGCTGACGGATTTTCTTTACGAATCGATTATCGATATCGAACCTCATCGAGCCCACGAACACTATGACGGCGATCCCGGCGCCGCAGATAGCCAGCCGCAGGACAAGAGAACGTATCTTTTCGTTTCTGCGGAAAAGAAGCGTGAGTTCCGTCACGACCTCCCTGATCCTGAGAAACACGATCATGGCTGCGGCGGTAATACCTATTTCCACAAGAAAGGTCCAGTGGTGGATATAATTGCGAACCCACCAGACGTGCATGTCGGCAACCCGGAATACGTTGACTCCCCTGTCGCTGAACGGGTAAAACCAGTAAATGACTCCCGTGAGTGTATCGCATACGAGGTGGAGAAGTGCTGAAAGACAGGTGACTGAAATTATCGCCGTGAATGTTCCGTTTTTAGATAACCGCCCGGCCGCGAAGCACATCAGCCATACCGCGAGCCAGAAAAACGGCATGTGAGTCCAGTAGCCGTGATGGGAAGTCCGGTCTGAGTCGATGAAAATATGATAGATGAAATCGAAATCAGGAAGTATGCCTCCAATGATGCCCCCGATCATCAGCTTGCGGTAGACCGGATCGGAACGTTCGGGAATCACTGTATCCCTTAAAAACAGCCTGGTGATTATCCGGGTGAGCAGATATCCCGCAGGCGCGTGAGCGATAAGCATGCGGTTTCATCCTGATCTGGAGAAGATTTACGATATTCGATTATAAAAATAGTTTATTACCCGGGTACCCCGGTATGGAGTGTACGAAGCAGCCATGACTGCGGTTTTCGAAACGGAAGTGGTTTTCGGGGATCCTGTACGGGAATCGGATTGCCCTTCGGCTCCTACCATGTTCCCTCCACCGAACCGCTCTGTTCGTTTCGAGGTGGTTTGGCCCCGCTTTTCGACGCCTCGTTTTTCGATTCGTTTACGGACCGTGATCCCTCAACCCGTCCGGGGGTCCTCAAATTCCCGGAACCCTGATCCGGCCGACCTCCCCGCGCCTCACCGGACACAGAGGGACCGGAGCCGACCATCACGGCTGACCGGGTGGATTCCGAATCTTTACCGCCGGCTTTTTCAGCGGGTATCCGGACCGGTTCCCCGGCTTCAGCCGAAGAGACGGCCGGGTCGGGATCGGATGAACGCTTCTCCTCTTCCGATACAGTCGTTTCGGCGATCTCCGGAGTCTCGATTTTCCGCAAATCCCTGCTCTCCTGAGCCGGTTTTTCCGGGTCCTTCGTGCCGGCTCCCCTTTCCCGTTTTTTCATCGTCTTCTCCTCAGGCTCATAGGGCTCCGGGCTGCCGATCCTCTTTTCAGGTATCGAAGAGGGCAGCAGTTTCGCCGCGGGAACCGGTGAAACGGAAATTCCGGTCTCCTTTTCCAGCTTCTGGAGCACCTCCGCCGCGGTAAAAGCGACATCGTCGTGCGGATCGTTGCATAACTGCTGAATCAGGTACACAGCGCGGGTTTCCTTCATTTTTCCGAGCGCGATCAGGGATTCGATGGTTATTTCAGGACCGGGCTTTCGACCCAGAATTTCGATAACGAGGTCCGCCGCCCCCTGGGTTCCGATCTCACCCAGCGCAGCGACCGAAAGCGTGCGTATTTTCGTTTTCTGAACCGGATCGCTAATGATCGCGTAAAGCGCGGGCAGTATCCTGTCGCGGTGGCCAACAAGTTCGGACATGGCCCTGTTTACATGGTCGGGTTCGAAAGGCTCCGCATCGTACAAGGTCCCGAGCACCGACAGCCGATCGATCGCCAGTTCTCTCAAACGCTCCTCATTCGTCAAGGAACTGTCGGTAATGCGATTCACCGACTTGTCCAGGTCGGTGATCCGCGCCGAACTGCTATAAAGGATTTGCCTGAGACTGTCGATCCGGTTCCGCAGTTCATCTATCGAGGCGGATTGGTCGTACAGCCGGTTTTCAAGACCGGTGAGGCCTTCGCTCTTTCCGAATTTCATGGTGCCACGGAAGCGCAGACCGAACCATATTCCAGGCCGTACGAAACGGGAATCAGGAGAGCTGTAGAAAGGGGTTCCCTCAGGAACGTCGCCGTCGTCGAAAAGACCGCTGATGTCAATTACTCCCGAGGAGATTTCGACTCTTTTTTTCCAGAACCGCCATGACGCGAAAAGGGAGGGATGGATATTCCGGTCGCGCCGGTGCACCTCAGCGGTCATATAGAGGCCCGCTCCGAAATACTTTTCGATCGCGACGAACGGATTGAACAGCTCTCTTCTGTTGCCGGGTATGGTCTGCACCCCGGCGCTGAAGCGCATTTTCACGGGTTCGACCGCTTTACCCAGCGTGAGATAGAGCTCGCTGCCCAGAGAGTCGTCGAGACGGTCGAAAAGATAGGCTTCTCGATGAGAGAACATGTTGCGGACACCGATCGCGAGCGAGGGCATCCACGGTTTTGTCTCACCGAGCACACGCGCTTTCAATCCGAGGGTGAATCCTCCGGAGTAACCTGCCTCCATGTTCACCCACTCGATCACGCCGAAGTTGACCGTACCGACAGGCCGCACGACATGATGTTCCGACACGTCATTGAAATAGAATCCCTGCGCATTGACAACAAAATCCCCTCCGGCGAGCATGTCCGCGTCCGGAACCAGTTGCAGTGCGCTCCATCGGGTCGAAGAGCTGCTTTCACCATGCAGAAGCATAATCGACCAGCATGCGTACCCGACAAGACGAACGAGCCGGGGCAAAATGGCGGTAAAAGCGGAGCAATCCATAGGTGTCCATCGCCTTTCGATAGCAAAAAGACACCCCTGTTCCGTTCTCCGCTGCAGCCGGCGGCAAAAATCAATCTGCAGTTACGGTACATTGCGCCGTATTGGATCGACAGTACGACGGTGGTCTCCGCAGTATGCGTTCCCGCCCGGTTTCGCCGCGGATATGAAACCGTCAGAGGTGCCCTTAATTATGACACCTTGATTGCATGAAGGCTATAAAAAACGTGGTAAAGGGCGATTCCGGGCCTTTCAGACGTTTCCGTTTACTTCCGTATCGGAATCCCCGCAATCGATCTCGTCCACCGTTGCGTCGCTGTCATCTGAGGTATCTTGGAAGGATTCACTCTGTTCCGCAGTCCGCTCTTCCCGGCTTTCCTGTTGAAACGCCGCCTCTCCCTGCAGCAGGGCTTCGCCGTTCTCGTTTTCCTGACCGGCCGGATCGGCCTGGGGAGGAGGCGGCAGACGGTCACGGATTTCCTTGAGCAGTTTGATAATGATATCGTTCTGTTTGGCCAGACGGTCGCCGGCTCCAACATAGCCGTCGCGCTTGAACTGGTTCGGTTTTCGACGCTGATGGTGCTGCTGATTCCCGTAGCCTGCGGCGGAGTGGTTTCCGTGCATATTCTGGTTCCCGCCGTAATTGTAATTGGTGCTTGGACTGTACACATGTCCTTTCGATTGATTGGGCTTGCGATTTGATGAGTAATGCATGTTCCTGGATGTCTCATCGCTGTTCATGAAAAAACGCTCCTTTCTTCACTCAGGAAGAATTGTAACGGTAAATGAAGATCCATTCTGTGTAACCGGGATATGCCGATTCGGTCAAAAAACCGGAGGATGTCCCGTTCGATCCGGACGATTCACGGGTAACGATATGCGGAGCCTCGAGCAGATCGGGATTGCGGATACGCAGGATGATATCGGTTGGATGATATGTCCGTGCGGCGGGAATCCGGAATGCCGGGGAAACGAAGCAGATCGCGTATAGGATTCGTCCGGTTTTTCGATTCAATAATAAAATTATATTTAAACGGTCACGATTCGACAAGATCGTGTGTTGCCCGGTTCAACGAAGGTATCTGATGTGAATTACCTGCATTTGTTCCTGGCCGGGAAGACCGTAATGAAACAGTAAAATATATCACAACCTACGGGCAATGGTATAAAAATATTGAATCCGGTAAGCCATTACCTGCCTCGGTAAGAGAGGACAATGTGATCCCTATGGGATTTTCAGCAAGGGGACCACGGCGTTGTCACTCCGTTCCTTAAGCGTAAGGAATCCAGTGCTTTGCACTTTTTCCGTTATACCGCTTGGCCCGCTCAAGCCGGACCACGGCTTTTAGCCGTGGTAGTTGATTCACTTCCGGAAACCCTCATCTCGTCTGTTCATCATGAACCTGTTCCTTTGAGGTAGTGGTCTCGTATTGAGCCATAATCCGTTGAATTATCGATAGTGTGACCGTGAGCCTGGTGATTGAACCACGTGAATTGCCGTTTCGCGTACCTCCTTGTATTCATCTTGATGCGTTCGATCGCATTCCTGAAGGTAACGCTCCCATTATCCACCTCGAATAATTCCTTATACCCCACGCACTGCATTCCCGGACTCCGGGATCCGTATTTTTGGCGCAAACTCAGGAACTCCTCCCAGAGCCCCCCTGCGATCATCGCTTCGACCCTGCGGTCGATCGCCTCATACAACAAGGCCCTCGGAGACATCATTTTGACGACGATAAAACGGAGATCCTCCGGTGGGTCCTGCTTTTCAATAAGTAATGAAAATCGCATGCCGGTGGTGCGAAATACCGCCAGGGCCCTTACGATCCGCTGCACGTCATGAGGATGAATCCTCTGCGCCGACCCGGGATCTACGACCGAAAGCTCGTCGTACAGGGACCCGGCCCCCTCTTCCGACGCCCGGTTCATCAACTCGTCACGTATCGAAGGATCCGACGGGTCCCGATTCGTAAACCCTTCGGACAATGCTCGAAAATAGAGCCCGGTT
>CAZGVZ010000081.1:0-2459 GCA_964529145.1 uncultured Fibrobacteraceae bacterium
ATCGTTCGATCGCCACCCGGCCGCGGAACCCGGATTGCCGGCCTGGACGGTTCCCTTTTGACAGCGAGCTCGATGTCGACTTCGCGCACAACGAAGGTGACCACGCTCAGTGAAGGCATAGTAAAGGTAAAAGCGGTTCCGGAAATTGCTATCGGCTGCCCCCTTTCGAGCCGATGCGTACTGTCGGTCAACCACGGTACGGCCATTGAGCCTCCGGGGATATCGGGTATCGACACCTCGAGATCCGTTTCGCTGCCGCTGTTGATCGCGACGATCACCAAACGTTTGAAGGCGCTTCCGTAAAACGCAGACACGTTGATGCCCGTGGCCGGGGAATCGGTTGCGGCAACCCGCACGAAGCCCGGCCGGACGAATTTGCTGAAATTTCCCAGTGTGTACATTCGTGGCGTCGGCCGGCCTTTCGAATCGCACAATCCTTCGTCATCGTTGTCATTCTTGTTCACCAGCCACCAGTAGTGAAAGGCGTTCATGTTACACCTGACAAGACAATCGTGGATCTTGTTCGCCCACATGATGCCGTTCGACATACTAGTATCCGCATCCTCCAGACCGCAGATCTCCGTTGTCCAGTAACGTTTGCCGAGACTGTCGGCCAACGGGTACGGGTAAGGTCCGCCATAGTAAAGGTGGGTGCCGACGATATCCACGTAACGGGCCGCTCCGGTGTCGGTGAGCGACGGATTAGACATGGCAAGATCGTTCCTGACGCTCTCGCCTATCATCCTCCCGGCGGTAATTCCCGCTTTTTCGAAAGCCGGACCCCAGTAATCTCTCACGAAGGTCTTGATCTGCTTTCCCGTCCAGTTGCACCCATATTCGGTCAGATCGGCGTCCGGCTCGTTCTGACAGGACACGGCGTAGATATCGACACCCGTTTTTTCTTTAACGTCCTGAACATACTTGACCAGGTGATCCGCGAACCCCTTCATGCTGGCGGAGTCGGAATTGAAGAGCCCGTCGGTCTGGAACCAATCCGGTGGAACCCACGATGTGCTCCATATTTTCACATCCGGATTGACCTGTTTCGCTTTCTCCATCGGACCCGCTTCGGCGGAAGTGTAGCCTGAGTTCGGATCGATGCGGGTTCTGAGCAGGGATAGCCCTATGTGACCGTCGATCGTGTCGTCCTGCCAGAAAATCATCGCGAGATCGTCGGTGATCAGATCACCTGTCCAGGCGCTGCTCGCACCGAATCCGTCTATTGTCTGACAGGCCCTGGTAGCGTCGACCCTGACGGCTGCCGCATCGGAAAAACCGGACAGGAATAAAGGAACAGGCAATGTCAACAGGACTAGGCGTTCCATCGCAGGCTTCATGTTTTTCTCCTAACCCGGATCAACCGGAGTCAAATTACCACCGCCGGAAACGGGGGCTTGTTCAGGGCAGACAGATCCCCGCCGAACCTAACAATATTTATATTCTGAGTTCCCGTCTTGCTCCACTGCGGAGCCGGTGACTTGTCAAATTCGTTATTCAAGCTTTTGGCATCCGGTGTTTTCAAACGTTCTTGTTCTATCGCTTTTCTCGTGCAAAACTCCTGTGAGGGTCGTCATCGGAGACCGCATCTGTCAGCAAGTAATAAAGAAATGTTATGGCGTATCTGCTATCCGTCCCTTTTACGGCACTCACGACGAAAACGCCCGAGAGACGATGCTTTCATATGATCTCCGTGTGAAACCCGTTCACGTTCCATTTTTGCCGGTCTGGTTTTCTCCATCTCTCAGCAACTCGTTTTTGAAAAGAGCTCCAGATGTCGTTGGCGTCAATCCTTCCCAGTCGGAAAAAAGAGGCATCGGCCATTGCGGATCGAGGAAGAACACGAAAGCGGTCCAGGACATTCCATACGCTTCGGCATAAGAAACGATCGCATTTCCATATGCCGTATCCGCCACATAGACTTCCGGGCAGATCGTATCGTCCGGATCGAAACCCAATTCGGTCAACATGATCGGATGTGCGGCTGCGCAAAACCCGAAATCACGGTCCCATTTCTGCTCATATGGAGGAGACGCTCGTCCCGGATAGGGATGAACGCTGAATGCGTAGCCGGTATTACGCAAAGGATCATTGGCCGCATCCTTGAGATCGTAAGCGAAATCGAGCCCTCCGACAAGGGGAATGGCTTCGGGATTGTGTGCGTAGATGGTATCAATTATCTCATCCGCAATCGCTTTCCACTGTCCCCAGGTAATCGTCCCTCCCTCCCAGGAAATCGCATCGATCTCATTGTAAATTTCATAGAACGGTATGCACGTGTGATTTTTGTACCGCTCGGCTGCCTTTGCCCAGAATGCGACCGTTTCATCGATGGTAGTTCCCTGATATTCGGAAAGAAACAGTTCGTCCACAGGGTTGCCGTCGCCATGCCAGTCTATAATGAGATACAACCGGTACTTTATCGCCCATGCGACTGCCTCGTCTATCATCGAGAAAACAGC
>CAZGVZ010000081.1:2469-6458 GCA_964529145.1 uncultured Fibrobacteraceae bacterium
GCTTGCTCCCCATATATCCGCCAGGTACCCGGATGAATCGGAATTCTCAGTATCCGGGCTCCCCATGCAGCGGCTGATTCGAAATAACCTTCATTCCAGCGGCCCTGTTTATTTACCAGCGCCGGATCACCCAGCCCCAGGCCCTTGAAAACGAGCGTATTTCCGGCACTGTCCGTAAACGCGTTGCCGGTCACTTCCACCCGTCCGAAATAACCGGAAACCGGTCGGGTTTCAGGAACGCTTATTTTTTCACAACTGGCCAAAACTAAAACCGCGCACAATGAAAGTGCGCATTTCACGGCACAAACCAGTTCAAAAATGCCCATATGGCTTGTCCCTCCGCACTCTTTTGGATCAGGTGAAATTCGCATATGAATAAGATAGAAGAACAAAACCGAACAAATCTTTGTATTTTTTAGAAAAAAACAATACTTTTTTCGATTTTTTTTGTCAAATCAACTGCATTCAATTAATTTGGAAGAATCCGCAACTGAACATTGGGTCTTCACCTTGCTGGAGTCAGTTGGGAAAACACTCTGTTACCGGTCAGAACCATGCAACGACGAACAGTCATTTCAATCGTCAAAATCACAATCACGATAATGATACCTATATTGGCGGCCGCTTATGTTTTATACCGGTCGTACCCCAGATCGATGATCGTGTATCCCGAAGAAGATTGCGGGATAGCGACCTACGACGATACCAAGGATGGAGGCTCTTCTGAAATAGAATACAGGAACACCGATTCACTGTTGGATATCACCTACAGTCTTGGTGGGAGAACGGGATCACCTTATGCCGGCGTGACTTTTTATTGTAAAAACGCCGAATATTGGGACGTTTCGAAATTCAACAGCCTCAAATTGACCATTCAAAAGACCGGAGGCGGTTACGTAAGGGTCTTCATTAAATCCTTTATCGACGACTTCTCCCGCCCGGATAATTACATGTCCCTGCTTTTCCTGGAAAAAGAGCTACGGACCGGTGCAGAATTCACCGAGTACCGACTTGATCTGAGATCGTTTTCGACGCCTAAATGGTGGTATTCGAACAACGGTCTGACGAATACCAGGAAAAAAGTCAATTGGAAGAAGATCGCCACCGTGGAACTGCTCAACTCCGAGTCGTGCGACCCGGACGTGGTGCACCGGGTTCGCGTGAAAAAGATCGAATTCACCAACCGTTACGGCGCGTTGTCCTTTTCCATTTTCACGACGGGATTCGCGGTATATGGTCTTTTAATCTTTCTTTGGCTTTCGAACAGGTTGCGGTCCTTCAGGATATTGCCGGCAGAAGCGCCGTATACGCGACTTCGCCTTTCGAACAGCGGAGATGCTGAATACGGTAAAATCATCGCTTTCCTGGGAAACGCCTTCAGCGATCCTGATCTGACAATAGAAAAGGCGGCCAGGGCCACAGGTGTGTCGATCTATAAAATTCCGGTCCTGATCAGAAGCCGGACCAACCGGTCCTTCAAGGAGTACCTGAACTCGATCAGGCTCACGGAAGCGCAGCGGCTCCTTTCGGAAACCGACCGGCAGATCATGGAGATCTCGCTTGCGGTGGGATACAATAACGTTTCTCATTTCAACAGGATTTTCAAGAAAATGCACGGAAAGACGCCGCGTCAGTTCAGGGACCGGCATAATGGTTCCAGCGATGCTTCCTGACTTCCCCCCTCCGGGTATCGCCTTAACATGGATCCCGGAGTCAATCCCGCGGGCCACCTCCATAGGCGATGGCTTGGTTGGAGCGGGCAATAGCCAGCGAAAAACAGGAAAAACGCATTGCCTTCCAGGGTGCCGTCTTACTCCACGGCAGTGACGTTGATTTTTCACTCTGTTCAGCAAGCGTTAGGAGTCCGGCGACCGGCAGCCTGATCTGGGAACGGGCCGCAGCCGGCAGGCTGTCATATGAAAAAATTGCCTTCGTCTCTTTCACGTGATTATTGCCGTAAAAAGGGTCCTGCCGTCAATTGAACGAAATGATGCAAAAGCAAATAAAGCAACCCCGTTCCTGTAAACGCTTCCTTGAGCTTTGCGTCGATCTCCTCGATGCTCGTGTCCTTCGTTGTACGGAAGGTGAGGTCGACTACCGAAACGTCTGGAGTGGGAACCCTGAACGCCATTCCCGTGAGTTTTCCTTTGGTGACCGGCAGCACTTCGCCGACCGCTTTCGCGGCACCCGTCGAAGAAGGAATGATGTTGATCGAAGCCGCGCGGCCGCCTCTCCAGTCCTTTTTCGAAGGACCGTCGACGGTTTTCTGCGTCGCGGTCATCGCATGGATCGTGGTCATCAGACCGGTTTCGATACCGAAGCCTTCCTTGAGGATCACATGAACGAGCGGTGCGAGACAGTTGGTGGTGCAGGAGGCGTTCGACACGACATTGTGCTTGGCCGGATCGTACTCGTTTTCATTGACGCCCATAACTATCGTCTTCACTTCGCCTTTGCCCGGCGCTGAAATGATGACCTTCTTCGCTCCGGCTGCGAGATGCCCCTTGGCTTTTTCGGAGTCCGTGAACAGACCGGTCGATTCGATGACGTACTCGACTCCGAGCGCTTTCCACGGGAGTTCCGAGGGGCTCTTCGTAGCCATGACGCATTTGATCTTATTGCCGTTGACCACCAGGGTGTCGTTGGTCTCGGAGGCGCCGCTCTTTTCGGTCGTGACAGTGTGCTTGAACTTGCCGTGCACCGAGTCATACTTCATCTGATAGGCGAAATAATCCGCGTCGGTAGTGATATCGACCACGGCGACCACGTCGATCTCCTTGCCCAAAAGCCCCTGGTCGCAAATCGCCTGAAAAACCAGGCGTCCGATTCTGCCGAATCCGTTAATGCCAACCTTAATCGCCATGAACTCCTCCAGTTCTTAAAGTTAAACGCTGTGTAGGTATACGGAAATATTTATATTGCACAGTGTACGGCTAGCTGAGCCGATAAATATACCTCTATCGAAAACACGGAGTCAAACTAGATGGCAGACGCCGGCAGTGAAACCGCGGCGCGCGTGAAAAAAAAGACGATGAAGCCGTGGCCGCCCCGATTTTCGGAAGGTCCGGTCATCATCGCCGGCCCCTGCGTCATCGAATCCCGGCGGCTCTGCTTCGAGATCGCCGGGAGGCTCGCCATACTTGCGGACCGGTGCGGAATCGACATCGTCTTCAAAGCCTCATACGACAAGGCCAACCGCACCTCCCGGGATTCGTTCAGGGGACCGGGACGTGAAGAGGGGCTCCGAATACTCGAACGGGTCCGGGAAGAAACCGGACTTCCACTGCTCACCGACATACACGAATCCGCTCAGGCGGCCGAAGCCGCATCGGTGGTGGATGTCATCCAGATACCGGCGCTACTCTGCCGGCAGACCGACCTGCTCGCGGCCGCCGGTCTCACCGGTAAAATCGTCAACATCAAGAAAGGACAGTTTCTCTCCCCCGCCGAAATGGCGTACCCCGTCGAAAAAGCGGGAGGGAACTGCTGGATAACGGAGCGTGGAACCTTTTTCGGGTATAACCGGCTTGTGGTCGATTTCGCCGGTATCTCGACCCTCGCATCACTGGAAAAACCGGTCTTTTTCGACGCCACCCACAGCGTTCAGATCCCAGGTGGAGGAAACGGCCGCTCCTCGGGGCGCCGCGAGCTCGCGATACCGCTCGCGAAAGCCGCGCTTTCGACTGGTGTCGACGGTCTTTTCTTCGAGATTCATCCGGATCCCGACCAGGCGCTGTGCGACGGCCCCAACAGCCTGTGTCTGAAAGATTTCGAAAGAGAATTACCGCACCTTGTGGCGTTGTTCCATTTTTTACGGGAACAGTAATCACGAAAACAGTTCTATGAATAACGGTAAATAACGGTTTGAAAAACTTCATACAGGGGAGGCGTTATGTGCACGATCGTCAAAATCGCATGTCTGTTCCTCACGGCTGCGGGAACTCTTGTCGCTTCGGCGCCGGATTACGGAGTCGCACTCGAGAAAAAAA
>CAZGVZ010000081.1:6468-10918 GCA_964529145.1 uncultured Fibrobacteraceae bacterium
GTTGCTGCCCGGGATGGTGGCGCGCCGCGCGCCTGTGTGTGCGCCCGGCACCGTGCCCGAGAGTACACCGTGCTCATTGAGACGGGTGACGCGCCGTTGTCGGCGCCGTCCGTCTTCGTTCAGACAGGCGGACGCGTCATGCAGTACGATCTCGGAACACATCAGTCGATGTACGTCCACGCGCCGGCCCAGCTCCCCACTTCGGGCAACGATTTGGTCGGCGGTTTCAGGGTGCTCCCTTCCCCCCAGTCCGATTTCGGATGGCCGTCCCCTCCGAACCTCGACTTCAATCCCTATACCGTCGCCGAACGGAGCGTCGGTGCCGATTCGACCGTCATATACCTCGAAAGCCGGGTCGAGGACACCGAGGACAGCAGATACATGAAGCACCAGGGGCTGCAGTTCAAGCGGACTGTCACTCTTTACAAGGCATCCACACGTGTCAAAGTGGAGATGACCATGCTCAACAAGGGACCCGATTCATTGACACACGGCATCTGGGACATCACCCAGAGCGCCTGCGGCAGCTCAGACGTCTGGGTCTATTTCCCGCGCAATCCCGCGAGCACCCTCGGGGGCGGAAGAGGATACGTCCAGTACATGAACGAAGGCTCCGATTCCACTCAGTGGAAGCCGGACGCCGCGGAGGGCGGAATAATGGGAGTCCAGTACCTCAAGAAGGTAGGCAAGGTTGGCGCGGACTGCAGGGCGGGCTGGATCTGTTTCAACGACCGGAAGAACGGATATGCATACGTCAAAGCATTCGACTACCAGGAAGGAAAGACCTATCCGGACAGCGGCGCCGCGGTGCAGGTGTATACCTACAGCGATTACGACATGCTCGAAGTCGAAGTACTCGCCCCGCTGACCGTGCTCGGCACCAACGATTCCGTCACTTTCACGGAAAACTGGTATGCCGCGCGTTCGCACGGACCGGTGCTTGCCGTCAACGGCGCCGGCCTCGTCACCAAACGGCTCAGGGCCGATCAGCCACAGCCATCGGATTCGGTAGGCCTGACCGGAGTCTTCGGACAGTTCTTCCCCGGGAAAGTCAGGATACAGTTCACCGATTCTTCGGGCGCGGAGGTCTTGACTGCGGATTCCGTGCCAGTACTCCCGGCCGACTCCCTTGTCCTCGCGAAAAAGTACCAGGCCGCTCCTGGAGGTGCGTTCATCCGGCTGGCGCTCTTCGACAACGCGGGACAGTTTCGCGGAATCCTCGACTCGGTCGCGGTGCCGCACCCGGCGCCCGGAGTCGGAACGGCCGGGCAGCGGAAGCACGGAACGTACGGCCGTTCGATCTCGCTCTCACGAGCCGGAAGATTCCTGCGGGCAGGCTCCCGACAGCCCGGTTCCTTGACGGTAGAACTCCTTTCGATTGACGGAAAACTGCTCTCGCGCTCGAGCGCGGAGAATGCGTACACCTGTTCGGTCACTCTTCCGGGAAACTGCGGACAGTTGTGCATCGTGCGAATAAACGCGGGCGGGGTCGTCGAACACAGGAAAATATGCCTCGCCGGAGACAGGTAACCCCGCTACGGTAAGACCTGCACCGCCGTTCGGACAGGGCTTTCCGGAACCCCATACAGGCCCCCACGAATACGAGTGATGGATCGCCGACGAAAGGTGAGGCGGGTTCTTCGACCCGCCATCTTTTCATGAAGGTTCATCGCCCTGGATACCTTGACGCGACTCCAGGAAGTCAATTTCCGGTTCTGTAAAGTTCGGTGTCGTCCTCCAGCGCCGGCGCACTCCAGTCGATCCACTCCGTGCGATTGACGGTGGATCCGGCTTCGATTTTTCCGGTTTCCGCACTCTCGTGTTTGAGGAATTTCCTGATGTTCTTGATCAGCAGATCGGTGAATTCGTTCACATAGGTGCAATGCCCGGTACCCCCCGGGGTTTTCGAGTTGTAGCTGAGGTTCTCTCCAGCACCCAGCGCATTGTAGACATCCGCGCCACCCATGACCGAGAGATAGCCGCCGGGAGCGCACATCTGCGCGGCCGCCGGGTTTTCCATGATATAGAGCCCGCGTGGGGCGTAGGTGGCGACAAGGGAGTGGGCGTCGAGGGGGAGAAGGGCCGTGTTCATGACGAACGGCTTGAAATCGTTACTTAGCCAGGTCTGTCCGTTGAAATTGTTCTGCGTGTTCTCCTGGCATTTCGCGTCGGCGTAACGGTACGCCGGAACACCCCCGATGCTCGTTTCATGGGGAAGTGCGAGCGCGATACGTTCGTCGAACAGACCCACGGCGAACGCCCCTTTGGCGGTACGGGAGCAGCCGGTGACACCGAGCCTTCCCACGTCGATGATGTCGCCCCCCGACGCCTGCAGCACATCGATCATCCGGCTGGCGCCCCATGCCCAGGCGGTCAGAAGACCCGCGGAGTGCTTTCCGCCGTAAAGGTCGTAGAAAAGTCCGCGGTTGTCCTTTCCCCGGGCCTGTCCATCCGGCCACTCGGTGCCCACTTTGCCGTAATCGTAGTAGATGACAGCCACACCCTGCACCGTGATGCGGTTCTCTCCTATTGTCAAGAAGCCGCTCCCCAGGTTGATGATCGCCGGGTAGGGAGCCTCTCCGGTTTTGGGCAGCACGATCCTGTTGCTGAACTCTATTGTTTTGCCCGACTCCGCCACGCGTACCGTCACGCTGGTGGAAGTGACGGTACCGGTCACGCTGTCGTGCGACATCGGTTTTTCACCGTAGATATATTTCATCGCCTGTCTGAGTATCAGCTGTCTCTGGCAACGCCACTCGCTCTTTTTGGTGATACGTGAGCCATCGGGCTTCCTGAAAGGATCGGGCAGTTTCGAGTTCTTCGCAGTGAGTGCGTCGGCATCGGGAAGCTCGGGAACAAGGCAGTCGGCACACGTGTTTTCCACGGCAGCCGAATAAGCGTATACTGGCTTGGCCACCAGGACGATCGAGATACCGGTCTGCGTATGGGAGGAGACGGCACTTTTCGCCTGGGCGAAGCCGTCCTTGTTCACGATAAGGGTATCGACCGCTCCTCCTTCGGCTGGTGCGACCGCACTGCGGACCGACTCAAAGCCGACTCGCATACCGGATTCACCCATGAGGATTTCACCTCCAGCCGCAACCAGTTTACAGACAGCGGCTGAACCGTCTATCGTGATGTGCAGTACATGGAATCCGGGGGTCAGTTCGGGGAGTGTAAGGGTGTGCTCTCCCGGCTTGATCCCGCCGAGCGGAAGCAGCACACTTCGTCTGCCGTCACAGGAAAAGAGGGATATTGCACCTCTGGAACAGGCGGAGGCGAGAGATAAATGGAGACGATTGTTCCTGATGCCGACCAGACCTGCGGTACGGCTCGAGGCCACCGATTCCCCGGTCCTGCGGAGGATTGTACTGTTACTGAGCAGGAATTCTCCGGCTTCGTTGGTCGTATCCTTCAGGGTCGTGTCAGATGCCAGAGTGACGATCGCTCCGGCTACCGGGGCTCCCTTTCCATCCCCGACTGTCCCGTCAAGGGATATATTAACGTTTGCCGCAACCGAAAGTGCGGAAAAGCAGCAGATCGCACCCGCAATGAATGGTGACATTCGTCTCTCCCCCTTCGAATTTTTCCTTTGAACGGTTCACCGGCTCCCGACCGGAACGCTTGAACCGCGGCACGAATGTTTTATGCCATTGATAATATACGTCACATTCCCTTGAGAAGGGCCGAAAAACCGGTTTTCAGAAGCGATGGAAAAAAACCGTGCGACGCTTTTCCAGTGCCCTGGGACAACATTTCGGTACGGGTATTGAGACGCATCCTGTAAAAAAAGGTTCCATAATGGTGTATCGTGCGGGATTCATGAAATCATGGCTTACGGTATCGACCCCGGGAATCATCTCTCTGTCCCATGCCCTGACCGGAAAAGTCGTCGACAGGAATGGAACCGCCATCGAAGGCGCCCTGGTGAAACTTGCAGGCGCGGACCTGTCCACGATTTCACTGATCGACGGTTCCTGGACGATTCCGGTAACCGGCGGAATACGTCAGGCCGTGAAGAACAGGATCCACAAGCTTCCGGTCGACGGCGAATGGAAATCCTTCTATTCATGCGACAAGAACGGAACGCCCATAACCAGGGAGTAGACACGACGGAACCGCTCTCGATCGCCCTCCGGTCACGGCAGCTTGTCCGCCGGCGGAATCACGTCGAACTTCCTCGTCCCCGCCTTGTTGAGCAGCTTCTGATCGGCAAAGTCAAGCAGCGCCGACCAGTCCTCTCCGTTCATGCCGTGCCCTCCGGCCCGGAAATTGAAGCCGAGATTGTCGGTGACCCCGAGAAATTCGTATACCGGTTTGGCGCCGAGATAGGTCTGAACTGCCGCATAGGCCCTGCCGTATTCATCGGAAAGGGAGTTCAGCATCATGAAAAGGCGGGGCGCGGTTAGGCTAGGAAGCCAATGCTGGTCGCAGGGTAGGCGCGGGGTCT
>CAZGVZ010000082.1:0-237 GCA_964529145.1 uncultured Fibrobacteraceae bacterium
GGAAAGAGAAGGCAAGGAAGGCCGAGGCGTTGCGGAAACTGGAAGAGGAACGGAAATCCGCTGCCGCCGCTGCTTCACCCGACCCCGGTCTTCCGGGCGATGTCGACAATATTTCCGCCCGAACTGTGGTGATCGACCCGGAAAATGCCTTTGCAAAAGAGATAGACAGCCTTCAGGCCGCGTACGACCGGCTAAACGACCGGATTCACTCCGACGAGCTGTTCAGGAAGATGAAAG
>CAZGVZ010000082.1:269-1648 GCA_964529145.1 uncultured Fibrobacteraceae bacterium
TCCGATTTCCGAAAAAAGGCGTTACATGAATTTTCTCCTCAAAAACGGTATGAAGGATACCTCCGCGGTTCTCGCCTGCTGCAACAGCCTTTACGAGCTGTATACGATCAAACACGAACTGCTGCTGGCGATTCAAAAATCTCAGCACGGCAATACCAGGGGGTTCATTCAGTATCATGTCGAAGAGCACAAGAGAAGAATGTCCGAGCTCAGCCGGTATCTTCTCGCCCTCACTCCCGAGGTGCCGTTCTATCCCGAACGGAGCGGCTCCATCAAACGCTGAATCCCTGTAATACGCCCTAATCCTCGATTGAAGTTTGCCCGAAAAACTTTTTGATTTTTCTTGATACGTTCAGGGCTTCAAAGTCAGCCGCGGCGTGCCCGCCTTTTCAGGTTAGCTGCATGGGTAAACTGAAGAAAATACCGGTTCCAGCATTCGTCGGTTGTACGATAGCTGTTTTGGCAGAGAAAATGGTCGATAAGCGCTTCCCGCGTACGGGTGAGTTCTTTGAGACGGGGCCGAGTCCGGTTTGCGGGATCATCGATCGTGAGCCGGAGTAATTCCAGTGCACGTTCGAATGCCCGGTCACGGTGGACAGGGTTGTTTTTATTCTTCCCTGTGATTGTCCGCGAAATTTCGCTGCCGATGTTCGCCATCTGTTCAGCGAACGAAAACATCCGCCATCTTCCCGCTGCGAGCTGCCTGTGAACGGCGTTCATTGTATCCATTCGTTAATGATGGAAATGATGACCTTTTGAATACCGGGATCCTCGACGCCGCGCGTTATGTTTCCCTGAGAGGGCCTTACATTGATCATTGAATCGAATTCAATGAAATCGGCACTGTCTTTATCGAATTCCGGAAGAAGGTTGATACCCCAAAGGTGTTCCTGAAGAGATCCGCTTTCCAGCAGCAGTCCCTCCTCATCGGAGTGCAGTTCCCCGTCGATCGCGACGATTCTCCGGTCGATATCGACCACCGCTTTGACGATGGTACCGAACATTTTATCAGCCATGTTTTTAAGGTCCCCGACATTCAGGGGGACTGTTATGATAAACATTGTCGTCACTTTCGGAAAAGATTCCTGTTTCACACGATTCGGCGGAGATTATTCGTCGTACACAGCCTTTTTTAAAGGAAAATAATTAAGAACACGCCCGGCCGCTCATCCCGCTCCTTATCACGATCCGTATCGACTATTAATGTATTTCAGCCGCGAACCTTTTTATACCGGTTCTTGTTTTTCAATCCGATTAACGGGCAAATACGACAAGAAAGCCCTGTGTGGTCAGATCCTGAATCCCAGCCTCACTCCCGCTTCGAATGACATTTGACTGAGCGGGATGAACCGGAGTCTGAACGCCTCGTCCAAGAAATA
>CAZGVZ010000082.1:1658-10904 GCA_964529145.1 uncultured Fibrobacteraceae bacterium
GTACCGGTCGGTCATGTTGTAAATATTGACATAGGCATCATAACGGGTGAGAAAACGGTGGACGATATCCCGGTGGCGGAACTGGAAGCTAAGGTCGACTCTTCGGTATTCGGGCATACGGGAGATTTCCGCCTCGTGTATATCATCGACCGGCAGACCGCCGGCAATGACGAAATTCAGATAAATGTGCATCGTCGCTTCATCGCCGAACTGCAGGTGGACACCTCCTTTTCCGCCGGCGGGGATATCCCATTCATAGGGAGCGATCTCTTCTCCGTCGGGTGAGAGACGGCGGGCGCGGGAAAAGTTCGCGACGCCATTGAGCGTGAGCCAATCGAAAACGCGGATCTCGGCATCGGTATCGATGCCCTTCGCGAAAATCCTGGTGGCGGATCCGGGCATCCAGGTGCGGAGCACCGGATCGAGCCTGGGTTCGTTTTCCTTTGTCCTGATATACGGCTGCACGCCCACCCTGCCCCGTGAACCGAAGCGTACGGAAACCGGCGCCGAGCAGAGACAGGCGCTCGAACGTTCGCGGCGCAGGCGGCCGTCGGGCAGGCCTCTTATGTCGGGCCTGGAGGTCACTCTTCCGCCGTGAAGCGCAGCGCGCATATGGGTTCCCTTCCAAATGAGCGAAACACCGGCGTCGACCGCGGCGTCAGGTTTTTTTCCGTAAAGAAATCCCGCGCAGAGGAAATCCGTCGTCAGGGTGAACGGTCCGAGGGTTCCGCTCACCGTGCCTATCGCCTGGAGCGAGTGTTCCCTGCCCTCCGCGCGCGACACCGCGATCCGCGCAGTATCGTATGGAAAGTAATCGGAGCCGCCGTATAGCCTTGGCAGGGAATCGACCTCTTCGAGATACCGGTCGACCGAGCCATCCCATCGTGAATACTCCGTCTGCAGCTCGAGTCCCATGGTGACGAATCCGCCGCGAACGAGACTGTCGCAGGAGAAGGAGAGCACTCCGTTGGAAAGCCCTGTATAATGCCGGTAGAGACTCGTGCCGTGCCATTTTCCCGAAGCGAAGTACTGGTGCGACCCGCCGGCGCGCACCTTCGGGAGCCGGCCTTCGGGTGTCAGAACCAGGGCGGCCATTCCCCAGGGGAATGTCTTTTTCCGGTCACTTCCCATGTCATAGGTGTCCCATGCGAACCACCCGAATGCGTCGGCGTCCCAGGATTTCAAGGCCGCGGATCCGGTAAGCGTCACGTTGCCGTAACTGGCCGGATTGCCGTATTCGTTCCATTCGAAATTGCGCCGGGAGTCGAAAAAAAGCAGCGAATAATCTTCGGAGCGGGTGAATCCGAGCTGAAGGCAGTCTTCACTTTTCGGCCGCGGCAGAGAGAAAAGGAGGTCCTGTCCGGCGGTGTTTAAATCTACGGACAGCTCCGGCCGTTTGAGCAGTCTCTTGTTCGCCGGCCTGTAGATGCCGGGCTGTGCCTCGAGACGGAAGCCGCTTCCGTCGATCTGCCTGCCGGCGATCCGGTCGAGGTCCAGATCGACTTCGCTGAGCGCGGAGATCATGAGTCCGTCGAAATCGGCATAGGAGTGTCCGCCGAAATGATAAGGAGACAGGAACGGCACACCACAGATGTAGTACCGGTTTTCGAACGGACTGCCCGCCCTGACCGTCATGTTGGAACGGGACTCCGGAACACTGCGGACCGCAGCCCTGGTCTGCAGCACACCGCTCAGATAATGGGTGAGGCCCGAGGCGATCTGGACCTCCTCGATATCGATCCGTTCGGGTCGTTCCGGTGTGCCGAACACGACGATATCGATGGAGGAGTCTTTATAAAGCTCTTCGAGGTGAAAAGTAATTTTTCCGGCGACATCCGGCCGAACATCGAACGAGCCGTGGGACATCTCGAATCCCCGGGCGGTAACGGCAAGGTGCACCGGGCATGCAGGCAGCAGGCGGAAAGCGAACCGGCCAAGGGAATCCGACATGGCGATGAGAGTACCGTACGAGTACGATTGTCCGGGGACCTCCCCGATGAGCCGCAGGTAGGGGTCGAGCGGAATCTTCAAATCGGCGTCGTTTTCCGGATTCACCGCTTCGAGATGCACGGTCGCGTCGCGGATTGGATTGCCGGTCGTCTTTTCGAGCACGGTTCCTTGAATCGCGGGTTGCGCCCCCGCGCTGTTGCGCACGACAGTTTCAGGATCGAACTTGAAGCTGAAGGTAACGGTGGAGGGGACCGCTTTGCCCTGGTCGTACGCGGGTGTAAAGAGTGCGTCGCGCATCGATTCGGCCACGCAGGAATCGAGGAGCGGCTCGACTCCCCGCCTGACGACGCACCGCTCGACCGTGCCGCGCCGGTCGAGGTCTATCTCGATCGACACCGTTCCCCGGCACTCTTTCTTGATGAGAAGATCGAGCGGCAGATCGATGCCGCCGTCGGATACCAGTTCCGGCTTCGACGAAAACCCGACCGCCGGTGCCTGCGACTGCGGCAGGGTGGCACCGGAAAGGTCATGCCGGGTTTCACTCCCCCCAACCTCCGAGGGAAACAGTACCAGCCCCGCCGCGAAGAATATCTCCGTCGTGCGGAAGCGCGATTCTCGAGAGGTCATGTTGGATTCTCCTGGAGGCTGTGTGGAAAAGGTTCCGCGGGTCCGGAACATGAAGGAATACGTGCCGGTGAAGAAAATCGGTAAACGATGCCGTAATCCGTAAATTTAGGAAACAGTGCGCGTGAAGGGAATCATTTGGTAAAAGACCGGATATCAATGTGATAGTGGTGCCGTTATCGAGAGGAGAGCGGAATCAACTACCACGGCTAAAAGCCGTGGTCCCCTTGCTGAAAATCCCATAGGGATCACATTGTCCTCTCTTACCGAGGCAGGTAATGGATTCGGGCCCTATGAATCCCGGATCTTCAATGGAAAAACCCCGTGTGGTGGTCACCGAGCTGGAGACCGAGGTGGCGGTGCTTGAAGGATCGGCGGAGGTGACGCATCGTTATGACCGAGAGGCTTTTCTTGAATTGCCGGCCGGTGTTTCGGCGATAGCTGACTTTTCAACGCTACGCGATGCCGAAAAACCCGGAACGGACGAACATCGTGCGTTGATGTTTCGTGAATATGTAGAATGGGTGCGCCGTCAGGCGCGTGGATGAAAGGTTGCTGCACCGTAAGTCCGGGATGAGCGGTGAAGCAGCCGCAGACATTCAACAGGGAGGGTGGTATGCGCAAGCTTCTGCTGATGTTATGTACCGTGGTCATGGCAGTCGAGGCCGGTAATGGAATACGTTTCGTCGCGGCTGAAACCGACGGGATCGGAGTGTACCGGAATCGGACGAGGCAGCTCTTCGAGACACCGCTCTTTACCGTGGGCACCGCGGACCGGCTCCTGGTGGTCGAGGCCGGAGACTCTGCCATGAAAATACGGAGCGCCAGCGGCGCGACCGGATGGGTGGAGCGAAACCGGATGAGGACGGTATCCTCCAGGTCAATAGTGTTCGGGAACACCGCGGTCGACGGGTATATCGATACACCGGACATGCTGGTGATCACCGATGGTTCCGAACCGGCCCAAGGAGCGATTCGTCTCGAAAGGTCATTCAGGGACAACCTTGCGGAGAATCTGGACCGGGAAACGGCGCTGCGCCTGGCCCGATAATCAGGACGATTCAGACGGCAGAGCCGCTTCGCATCTCGATCGGCCCTGCCGTCTTTCCATATACAGGGTGGTCAGCACGCCTTCGAACTCAATTCCCCCGAATTTTCTAAAATGACCCAATTTTTTTCTCTGTATTTTTTTCTTCCAACCTAAACCGGCAGGCCAGCAGGCAACTTTTCATTGACTCGCGGTCAACACGATCATACAATCTCAAATTCGAGTCGCTGTATTCGGTTGCGGAACTTCGGCGATTGATTTAGTCGAAAAGACTCTATGAAACGACTGCCGGAGAACGGGCACCTGACGATGAAGTCCCCCATCACATCTTCGCTTCCGTTTGTTCACGGACAAACCCTGAGCAGTCCTGTTATAAGCATCAGTGCGTACCAGGATCCGAACTGTCATGAGTGAAAAGAAGAGTTCACGCTCACGCCGGAAAAGCGGACCCCGCAGGTTGAAAGCCGGAGGCGATCTGACCGGAAAACGTGTCTTCGAACTGAAGGACCGTTTCTCACGGGAGATAGGGATCGTCGAGGGTTCCTGCGTGCTGGATTTGACAGGGGTGAAGATCGTCGATTCGCGCGGCATCTCTTTGTGCATCGGACTGTATAAGGAATGTCTGAAGAAGAACTGCCGGTTTTCGATAGAAGCGCCTGCAGCCATATGCGGATTTTTCCGGATGCTCAAGCTCGACCGGTATATCGAACTCCATGAGATCGCGGAGACACAATGAGCCTTTTCGACAGGAAAATATCACCGAGTCGCGCGAGCATCTCGCGTCGGCGGAGCCTGACCTTCTGGAACTTGAACGGCGGGGATCCGATGTTTCAGACGAACTGATAAACCGGGTGTTCCGCGTCATCCACAGCATCAAGGGAGGATTCGGATTTTTCGGGATCAGGAAGATCACCGAACTATCGCATGCCATGGAAGACCTGCTGTCGCGCGTCCGCAACAAAACCGTCCAGGTTACCCCGGACCTCGTTGACGCGCTGCTCGACGGAATCGATAAGCTGCGTCTGCTCTTCGATGACGTCGAGAACGTCGATGATATTCCCGTCGATGAGGTGATGACAAAGCTCTCAGGATTGCTTGGATTGACATCGACAGAAGCCCGCACCCGTGAAAGCGGAGTTATGATGGATCCGGCCCTGCTTAAAAATCATCCCGATCTCGGTGAGGACAGGATCGTTGAAGCCGTGAAAAGCGGTATGTTCATCTATGAGATTTCTCTGCACTCCCGCAGCGACCTCGAAGATAAGAACCTCACTCCCGCCGGGCTCTTTGAAGAGTGGGAAAAAATCGGAGTATTGCTCGATATCATGTTAGACTTCGATGCAGTCGAGGGATTGGAGCACTGCACCGCCCAGGAGCTTTCGTACTCCGCGATTCTGGCATCGGTGCTCGACCCCGATCTGATCAGCGCTGCAACCGGAATTCCGGAAAGCCAGATCAAACGAGCCGATACGTCGGCGGTTCATGATCAGCTCAAGCGCCCGCCGGCATCCGTGAGCGAAACCCGAACCGAGGAACGGAGCGCCGGGGTTATCAATGAGGGCGAGCGACGGCCCGACCGTGAAAAAACCGGAGGGACAGCGGCACAAAGCGAGCGGGCCGAAGATTCTCTGCGGGTCAAGGTGGAGCTGCTCAATCTGCTGATGACGCTTGCCGAGGAACTTGTCATCAGCAGAAATCAGCTGCTTCAGAAGGTGAGCCTTCCGTTGCGGGAATTGCTCGAATCGGAGCGGATCTTCAAGGAGTTCGAACGTAATTTGATGCAGTCGTACGAGCATACCGTAGAGGTAATGTCCAGGGATCCCGGCAGGGGGGCGGAGATCATGCAGGCGGAAACGGTCCGGCTCATGGACATATTTAGACAAAGCCTGAATTTCAAGTTGAGTGATCTGCCGGGTATCCATACCATTGTCCAGAATATCGACCGTGTGACCAGTACGCTTCAGGAGAGCACGATGCAGACCCGGCTGCAGCCCATATCCGTGCTGTTCGACAAGGCGCAGCGGGAGGAAAACGACAAAGCGTCAAAACACCGGAATGATGACGTACAGGACATTCTTCTGTTCGACAACGGGGGCGAGGAAAGGCTCAGTGTGGAACTGTTGAAAGTAGCGCGGATAGAAAAAATCGGGTTCGATCGCATCGAGCATGTAGGGGAGCGGGAGTTCGTTCGATACGAAACCGCCTCGTTTCCGCTCATAAGACTTCACGACAATCTTCCGATCTCCGCTCCCAGTGAACTGGGAAGTGATCAATTCGTCCTCGTTCCGGCTGAGACTGGTGATTCCGTGGCCATTGCGGTAGGGGCGGTGTGGGGCGTGAGGCGAAGAACCGATGGCTGATACGATCACGGCACAGGAATTCAGGCTGATCGGCGACTATATCGAGAAGCATTGCGGTATTCATCTCGAAAAGGAAAAAATGTACCTGGTAGAGAGCCGCCTCGCCGTGCTGCTGGTGGAAAACGGGTGTAACAGCTTTGCCGAACTCCATAGAAAGGCTTCGGCCGACACGACAAATGCCCTGCGCGACAAGGTTATCGACGCCATGACCACCAACGAGACGCTCTGGTTCAGGGATGGAGGACCTTTCGAGATTCTCCGCGGGCTGATCGACGGTTTCGCGGAGGAGATCGGAAACGGTCGGCGTTCCCGGATCAGGATCTGGTGCTGCGCCTGTTCAACCGGTCAGGAGCCCTACTCGGTTGCCATGACCGTTCTTGAATCAGGGCGGTACGGCAGCGGTCTGAAACCGGAGCAGGTGGAAATAATCGCGACCGATATTTCGTCGACCGCGCTTTTTATGGCAAAAATGGGGAGGTACGACCAGCTATCGATCAGCCGTGGACTGAAACAGGAATATCGGGACCGTTATTTCAGGTCCGAGGGAAGAGTATGGTCTCTTGCCGACAACGTGAAAAAAATGGTGACGTTCAGGAAAATGAATCTGCAGGAGAGCTTCCTCGGGATCGGAAAATGCGATATCGTCATGTGCAGGAATGTCGTAATCTATTTTTCCGAAGGATTCAAGCGTGACATTTTCGGCAGACTGACGGATGTACTGCGTCCTTCCGGGTATCTGTTCGTCGGTTCGTCGGAATCGGTATCGGCATATTGCGGTAATTATCAGATGATAAAAAACTCTCACGTGATCTATTATCAGGTAAAACAGGACGCGCGATGAAAATTCTTTCGGTCGATGATTCTGCAACGATGCGCTCCATCATCCGCAATACGGTGGAGCTGCTTGGATACGGTTTTTTCGAAGCGAACAACGGACGCGCCGCGCTCGAGACTGTGGCGCAGGACAGTGAAGAGATCGCAATGATTCTGCTCGACTGGAACATGCCGGAAATGGACGGAATAACATTTCTCAAGACACTCAAGGCCGACGATAGATTCAAGCATATTCCTGTCACCATGGTCACTACCGAGAACGAGCGACAGAACATGATCGAGGCGATCAGGGCCGGAGCGAAAAACTATGTGACCAAACCATTCACTCAGGAAAATCTTGTCGCGAAGATCTGTGAATGCATGGGAACCGGATTTTGAATGCGCGGCGCCGCCTGACGAGCCGCATTCGATATTGGACGTTGATGCTTGCCGGAGCCGCCGCGATCTCTCTTGCGGTCGCGGCGGATTCCACCAACACCATCACGAGAAACAGGTTCAATTTCGGTCATCAGCTTGGCTATATCTATGCCAGGATGGATGATGCATGGTTCCGGGAGCGGGGATGCTGGCGTTTCGAAACCGGTTTTGCGGCGCAATACACCGCCAGTATGCCGCGGGTCAGAAACCCGTTCTGGAAGGAACGGACCATGATCTACATTCCGCTCTATTTCGAGGTTTTCCCGAGCGACAATCTTTCCCTTCAGATAGAATTGACCGATCTGTTCGTTGAATTTCCCTATATCGATTATCGCAACATGGGAGGCAAATCCCCCAGGTTCAAGACGAAAATCAGGCTTCTGAGAGAGCGCAAGGCTGTACCTGCCGTGGCGCTGACGGTGGGGGTGAAATTTTCTTCGGCAAAACCTTACGTCATATGGAAAAAGGACCATAACTACGATGAAAGCAACGGGCTTGCGGGGGCAGGGACCGGAGTGGCCGATTACCTTCTGCTGTGTACGTTTTCGAAAAACCTGACTGCGGCCACCTCGGTCCACTCCCATATAGGCCTCGCGCCTCTCGGCAGTCCGGTCGAGTATATCCGCGGATCAGCGCAGGCTGACGAAATCCCTTACGGAGTTTCGGTACGACACGCCTTCGACCGCAGCTGGGCCGGACGTCTGGAGGTTTGCGGAATGTACAACGGCCTCAAGGCCACGGAACTCGCTCATTATTCGGTCGCACGGCTTCGCGTTCACTGGAAACCGGGAAATCACACTTTTGCCCTGAACCTGGAAAGGGGCCTTACCGAGGAGTCGGACGACTGGTCAGGCGGATTGTTCGCAATTTTCGAATTCAGGCCCGGGGGGAAGGGGATGACCGGACGTGAACGGTTGTCTTCACCGGCAATCCCCGTGGAGAAATCGGACAGGGTGATCAGTCATTAATGATGAAAAAAGTCACTCCTGCGCCGGTGGAGTACGTGCTCATCACGAAATCCGGGGTGAAGATCATCCCCAGGCCAACTTGACCGAAAATACTCACCACCTCGTTGATGTCGTAACGAAGACCGTAGTGGCCATCCAGACCGAACTCGCTCGCGTCATCCTCGCTCACTATCGCGAGATTGACACCGAATCCTGCATAGTGCTGCAGTTCGCCCAAGTCCGGGAGATAAAAGTTACCGTCTACGACAAGGCTGAACAGATTTACGGGATCGCTGAAGAGAAATCCGAGTTTCGGCTTGAGTTCGAACAGCTCGGAAAAACGCATGTTGGCACCCACGACCATCTGTTCTCCGGCCTGGAACTCGAGTCCGAGCTTGAACGGGAAAGCGCTGGCGGACAGCAGACCGACGATGATCATTGACATTACTGCCTTCTTCATACTATACCTCCTGTTGCAGGTAAATGGTGGTTTTCGGGTTTTATCCTGAATACGGTACCTCCGAATGATTCCGGAAACTTCGATATTTCGGTGGACACAGCTAAAACCTGAATCGGACGATTGTCACTTCGTTCTTCAAGCGTAAGGTATCCGGCGCATTGCGCTGTTTTTGCCGTACCGCCTGGCATCTCATGGTAAATCAATCGTCCGGTTAAGGTAAAATACAATTCAGTAAGGCTGACATTGCCACTATTTTTGACTCGATCGTCAGCCGGGCACGCCCCCTGGAGGGGCATTCGCGCAGAGTATGTCGGGAATTTTCCGCCTTTTCGACACGGCTCCACAGGGGAACCCGTAACTTCTGATATTATATTTTGTTGCTGAAAATATCAAGGTCCCCATTCGAGGGGCTCTCGAGGACGTGGGGCGTGCGGCCCTGTCCGCCGGACGATGAAACGAAACAATCCGCCACAGCTGTGCCGATGTAAAGAACAGCGGCGCCCCGCGGTGACGGGGGGATTCCGTTGCGCAGAACAAAACCGTAAAGGGACGGCTCCGGGGCGGGAGGAATGCATGTCAGTACCGGGACAGGCACTGAGGGGAGAT
>CAZGVZ010000083.1:0-10868 GCA_964529145.1 uncultured Fibrobacteraceae bacterium
GGAGTCCCTGGTCACACGGGCTCCCGACTTTTCCAGAATTTCGAACACTCCCTTGTCACCCTGGGGGTCGGTGAAATCAAGACCTTCGAGGGTGACGGGTCCTCCCGAAAGCGCTGCCCCCACCGCGGCGAAGGTCGCGGAGGAGAAATCGGAAGGTACCGCCATGTCGAAGGAACGGTACGACTGCCCGCCGCTTACATGAAAACTGGAGTAGTCCGGCTCATGCGTGAAGAGGACCCCCTGTTTTGCGAGCCACCATAGCGAGAGCTCGACGTACGGCACCTCCTGGAGATCCAAAACCGCGATGTCGGTGTCACCACCGGAGAGCGGACAGCTGAACAGAAGACTCGATAGGAACTGCGAAGAGACGCCGTGTACCGTGGTCTTTCCCCCCCGGAGCGGTCCTGAAATGGTGAACGGCAGATCCCCTCCTTCCCTTTCGCGCGTGTAGCGCGCCCCCAGGGGCGTCAGGGCCTCGAGCAGCGGTTTGAAGGGCCGGGATCTGAGAGAATTGTCTCCGTCGAAACGCCGTTTCCGCGAACCGAGCGCCGCTGCGGAGGTAAACAGGTTGGTGCCGGTCCCGCTGTTGCCCATATCGAAAAAATCCTCTCCGGCATTGGGGTCCGCCCCCCTGCCGGTGATGGTCAGTACCTCTCCTGTGTACTCCACCTTCGCTCCAAGCCCCTTCGCCGCGCCGAGAGCCGACGCTCCGTCTCCGGTGAGCAGCGGTCTGCGGATGCGCGAAGTCCCTGAAGCGAGGGTTCCCACGAGCAGTGCCCGGATGGTGTGCGATTTTGAAGGCGGGATCGCGATCGATCCCGAAAGCCGTGACGGACGTACGATCCATTTCATCTGATCAGTGCCTTTCGATGAGCGATTGGAGCAGTTCGGTGGAAAAGAGGTCCCCTGGCACGTTCACCCCGGTCCAGTGACGGAACGAAGCCAGTCCCTGAAACAGGAGCATCCGCAATCCGTTCTCCGTGGTACATCCGGCGAGCTTTGCCTCGCGCAGCAGCCGCGTCTCCGGCGGATTGTAGATGGCGTCGAACACCGTCATCCCCTCGTGAAGCAGCCCGGACGGAATCGGCGTGGCCCCGACATCGGGATGCATGCCCACATTGGTACAATTGACAAGTAACGTGCACTCCGCCATGATTCCGGGCAGACAGCCGGAATCGAGGGTCGCGTGCCCTACGGGAAATCCGGTGGCCGCCTGTACATCAGTGGAGAGCGAAGCCACCCGCCCGGCGTTTCGTCCGACGATGTGGAGGGAAGCGATCCGCCTTTCCATTGTGAGCGCGATGGCGAGGGTGCGCGCTGCACCGCCGTTTCCAAGGAGTACCATCCGGCTACCCTGGAGTGTGTGTCCGGCCTCCCCGATCGAGCGTATGAATCCTTCGGTATCGGTGGTGGTGCCGCAGAGGGTGCTCCCGTCGAAATAGAGGGTGTTCACCGTTCCGGTGGCCTCCGATAGAGGCGACAGCCGGTCGCAGCAGTGGGTTACAGCGGACTTATGGGGAATGGTGACATTGGCGCCTGCGAATCCGGAGGCGCGGAGCATGGCTACCGTCGTGTGCACCGAACCGCGCGGCACGGGAAACGGAACATAGCAATACGGCAATCCAAGGCTGCGAAACGCATGGTTGTGGATAAGGGGAGAAACCGAGTGAGCGACGGGATACCCCAGAAGACAGACCAGACGCGTGTCCCCATTGATGAAACGGTCGAGGTTCATATCGTTGCGTCGTTAAGAAAAACCTTGACGCGGTTTCTCCCGCCGTTTTTGGCGCGGTAGAGTGCGACATCCGCCTCTTCGATCATGTCCTGCGTGGTCGCGATGTCGTTTCGAAACGTAGTGACGCCTAAAGAAGCGCTTAAACGACCGTTCGGAAGCAGTTGTTCATTGACAAATCGATAGTCGTAGATCGCCTGGCGGATATGTTCCGCGGTTTTATAGGCTAGGTTGATCGGCTGCGCGTTGAGCAGGATCGTGAACTCCTCACCGCCGTACCTGCACACCGTGTCGTCCTTGCTGCACACCGCATGAAGGATTCTCACGGTCTCGATAAGGGCGATATCGCCCTGGATGTGGCCGTTCAGGTCATTGTAAATCTTGAAGTGGTCGAGGTCGAGCATGATGAGCGAAAAGACCTTGCCCGTGGCACGAGACTGCATGAAATGCTTCTTGAATTCATCATCGAAAAAGTGCCGGTTGTAAGCCTTGGTCAGATCGTCGGTGATGGCGCGGCTGGCGGTATCCACATAATCGTGCACATCCACGATCTTCGGGCTTGTGACTTTCTTTTTGATATTCGTGTAATAATCCAGGGAAGCGACATGAATGCCGACGTTGCGCCCAAGTTTCTCGCTGAGAAGATATTTGTGCCGCAGGATGTCTTTCCAGTCCCGCTTGGCCTCCTCCTCCGGGAGCCGTATCTGTATGATGGCGAAAATCAGGTCGCGGTAGTACGTACCGGGTTTTTTGCCGATAGATTCGAGCTGGTACTCGTCATCCTGGATATGTTCGACGATGTCTCCGCTGACCCGTTCAATAAACCGGCGCTTGGTGAGTTTCTTCAGATTGTCGATATCGGTGATATTGAGATTGGTGTCTTCAAAATCACTGACCTGCGCTTCTTCTGAATTGAGTGGTTCCATAATGTGCCGAAATGCCGTGGTGTATACGGATTTTAGCATGTAATATACGTTAAATTATGAATTGACGGTAGTTTTTAATGGGTCCGGGTGCACGGCGGGAACGTACAAATTTGCGATCCTCCATAAAAAAATTTGCTTTTTAGGAAAAAATTATTTATAATTACTGTAATGAATACAGTCTTACTTAAAGACATCGTACCGAAAATCGGACAGGTTCTCCGGGCATTCCGTGAGAAGAGCGGAAAGAACCAGGGCGATATCGCGGTCAGATAGAACGGGGCGCGGTCTCCCCCTCGATCGAAACCCTGATGACCGTGTGCGCAGTACTCGGGGTGGATCCTTCGGAACTGTTCAAAAAGGTCGCCTCGAATCCGTCGGTACGCGTTCACCGTGAGGGTGAGCGGCTTCGCAATGAACTCGATGGGGTGCACTACGAACAGCTCATGACCAGCCTGCATCCTACCTATCAGGCGGAACTCTTCCTTCTCGATATCGCTCCGGGCAGGAGCACGACTTTCAGCGGAGGAGGACATGAGGGAGCGGAAATGGGGTATGCCATCGCAGGTGAAGCGGTTCTGGTGGTGGGCGAAGTCGAGTACGCGCTTCGCAAAGGCGACAGCGTCTATTTCAATGCACGTCAGCCCCATCAACTGATCAATCCGGGAAAGGAGACGTTCAGGGCGGTATGGAGCATTTCCCCACCGCATGTCGATTTCCTGGGCCTGCGCGAAGAACTCGAAAAAACCGTTCCGGAACGGACGTCCAAAGAAAGGACCCATATGGCAAAAACGATCACAGAAAAAATCTTCGAAGCGCATCTTCGTGACGAACCCTTTCCGGGGACTCTGGTCCTGTCTCTCGATGTGGTGATGTGTCATGAGATCACCACTCCGGTCGCCATCACCGATCTGCAATGGAGGAAAAAGGACCGTGTATTCGATCCTGAAAAAATCAAGGCTGTAATCGACCATGTCACTCCCGCGAAGGATTCCAAAAGCGCCATGCAGGCTAAGGTGATGCGGCAATGGGCGGCCCGCCACCGGCTGCCCCATTTCTTCGACGTGGGCAGCAACGGGGTCTGCCATGCCCTATTTCCGGAAAAGGGATTCATCCGGCCGGGATACACGGTCATCATGGGGGACAGCCACACCTGCACTCACGGCGCGTTCGGGGCGTTTGCGGCAGGAGTAGGCACAACGGACCTCGAGGTCGGGATACTCAAGGGCGTCTGCGCCTTCAGGGCGCCGAAAAGCGTCCGAGTCAATCTCACAGGAGCGTTGAGTTCGGGCGTCTTCGCCAAGGATGTCATCCTGAAGGTACTGCAAACCCTCACGGTAAACGGCGCCACGGACCATGTCATCGAGTTCCGGGGCGGCGCGGTGGATGCAATGTCAATGGAGGAGCGGATGACCATCTGCAACATGGCGATCGAAGCGGGCGGAACATCGGGCGTCTGTCTGCCCGACATGGTTACAGTGGAGTACCTCTGGCCGCACATCGCCGGAGAGCACCGGTCGAAAGAGTATGCGCTCGAATCGTTCCGCGCATGGCATTCGGATTCCGGCGCAGCGTACGCGAAAACGGTGGAGATCGACGTGAGTACCGTGGAGCCCTCCGCCACTTTCGGGTTCAAACCCGACCAGGTCAAGCCTCTGCGCGAAATGCCCGGAACCAGGATCGACCAAGTCTATATCGGGAGCTGCACCAACGGACGTATCGGCGATCTCCGCGCGGCTGCGGCGGTAGCCAGGGGAACCCGGCTCGCTCCCGGAGTGCGCGGCATCGTCGTACCCGCAACTCCCGCGGTGTTCCGGCAGGCGATGGAGGAAGGGTTGCTCGCGACCTTCATGGATGCGGGCTACTGCGTCGCAAATCCCACCTGCGGCGCCTGTCTCGGGATGTCGACCGGAGTGCTCGCCGAAGGTGAGGTGTGCGCATCTACCACCAACCGCAACTTCAACGGAAGGATGGGCAAAGGCGGAATGGTGCACCTGATGAGTCCGGCGAGCGCGGCTGCCAGCGGAATCCGCGGCGTGCTCACCGATCCGAGGGATGTGTGATTTATAACCGATATCCATGAAAGGAACCAGCTATGAAGGCATTCGGCGGACCGGTGCTTTTTCTTGACCGGTCGGACATAAATACCGACGAGATCATCCCCGCCAAATATCTGACGGAAATGGACAAGGAGGCGCTCGGTCCCCACCTGCTCGAGGATCTCAAACTGGACGGATTCAACGTGAACGGTCCCTGGCGGGGAATCTGCAGGGTCGCGCTCACCAGGTCGAACTTCGGATGCGGCTCGTCGCGTGAACATGCACCCTGGGCGCTCGAAGTGAATGCGGTGACCTGCGTCGTCGCGGAGAGCTATGCCCGTATTTTCCGGCAGAACATGTTCAACTGCGGCATGCTCGCCATCGAACTCGACGGTTCGGCGATCGATGACCTCTTCGCGCTCGAAAAGCACGGCGACGTCGACTGTTCGGTCGATCTCGGCGTAAAGGCTCTTTCGTTTTCGTGGCGTGGAGGAGTCAAGACAGTCCCGTTCTCGCTCGCGGAGTTCGACGAAGCGCTCGTACGCGCGGGCGGCTGGGTAGAGTTCGCGGACGCGAAATATTGATCCCCTGCGCCGCGGCGCGTTCCTTTCCGGCGCGACGGCCGTCTCAACGGCAGAGGTCCGGTCCCGCTTGCGGGGGATGGACATCCGGAAGTATACTTTTCCTTTTTCACCGGTGACTTGCACCATCTCCAAAAAGGAAAGGTATGGTTTCTAGGGCTCCCGTTCCCCTGTTTTATCTGTTTCTCGCGTGCGTGGGTATCCGTCCGGGTTCCGCGGAGGTACGCATTTCACCGCGCCACCGCTTCATCCGCTACTCCGGACGTGTCGACACGAGCGATCTCGACACCGTCAGGTTCGACTGGCCCGGCATTTCGATCGAAACACGGTTCGAGGGAACCTCTTGCGCTCTAGGTCTCGACTGCGGAACCGATTCCTATAACCTGTTCGTCGATGGTGAATTCGTGCGTTCCTTCACGACCGACTCGTCAAAGAAACGATACGAACTCGTCAGTGGACTTTCCGACGGCGTTCATCACCTGCTCGTTACCAAACGGTTCGAGACTCTCGGAAAGGCCACAGCTTGCACCGGCCTTTTTCTGGATGAGGGAAGAACGGTGCAGCAGCCTCCTCCCCCTCCCCGTTACCGGATCGAGTTCATCGGCGCCTCCACACTTCTGGGGTACGGAATCGAATCGCCCACCTACCACTGTGATACCGTAAGGACGAAATCGAACTGTTACCTGTCCTTCGGCCCGCTGACCGGCCGTCTGGTCGGCGCCGAATGCAGCATCCTCGCCATCACCCGGAAAGGCCTGGTGCGCAATTACCGGTCGCCGTTCCTCTCTTCCCCCAACTCGTTTCCCGGGTATTACCGACGCTCGCTGTTCACCGATTCCCTGCGCGCATGGAACTGGAACCGCTGGATTCCCCATGTCGTCGTTGTCACCCTCGGCATAAACGATTTCTCCAGCTATCCCCACCCGACCCGGGAACTGTTCAGCAACCGGTATTTCGCCTTTGTACAAGAGATCTCCGCTCGCTGCCCCGGGGCCCATATCATCTGCCTCACCCCTCCAAAGGAGCCTTTTCGCTCCTACACCAGGGATTTCGTCGCGAGGGAACGGGCCAGAGGCAATTCCGCGATCCACTTTCTCTCCTATGACAAGATCCCCGACTGGCACCGCGGATGCAACTGGCATCCCAACGCCAAAGCCCACCGCAGGATCGCCGAGCAACTGGTGAAGGTTATCCGGCCCATCCTGCAATCCGCGGACCACTGACCGCGGCACGGCCGTTTCTTCCGCATTCAGGGACGAACGTCATCCGGTCTCCCTGTTCAAAACAGGCCCGATTATGGTATATTTGATTATCGATAACTCACCGCTTCGACCCGAGTCAGGCATTCGGGCAACCATCTTTCGACCACAAGGAGCCTGAAGTGACTTTCGCGCAGATGATCGCAGTCAACAGTGAGAAACTCGGCCTGAGTACGAAGGAGTTCGCCGACAGATGTTCGCTTCCGATCGATCTCATCGACTATATACGGGAACCGGGGCGCACCGAAGAACTGCTCGTCGAGCGATGCGCGAACGCTCTCGGCATGAAGATCGCGGTGTTCAAAGGTGAAGAACTCCCGGAACCCACCTTTCAGGAGAAGCACGCGGCAGCGGTCTCGTCGGCCCGCTTTCCCCGGATAAGGAAGTACCTGCTCGACCGCGAACGGTGCCTTCAGCCCGAAAAGGCGATCGCGCTTTTTGCGGAAGACAAGGTTTCGATCGCGGAACGCAACCTGATACTTCACCTCTCGACCGAGGCGCTCTACCGGTTCTGCGACACCGACAGCTCGCATTTCAGGTTCGAGGAGTATCTTTTCAAGCTGCACACACCGCTCTTCAGCCGGTTCGAACGGGAGGTCACGAAGCTGCCGATTCCCGAAGAGGAGAAGAAGGACCGGATCGATACGGCCCGTAACAGCATCTTCGCCTGCGATACGCTCGAGAACATCGCGATCAGGGTGGTGGAACCGTTCGCCGATGAACTCGAAGAGAAACTGGAACAGAATCGCTTCGAGTTCATCGAGGATTTCGAATCCCCCCTCCTATGGGACTGCGACGAGGAGCTCATGAAAATAAAAATTCTCGACGAGAAACGACAGACGAGGACCGAGATCAAACTCCTGACCGTGAAGGAACGGGAAAAGGCGAACAATAAATAGGAACTTTTGCCGGGCGCATCCGGTTGTACCGGGAACTATTTTTCTGATTTTTTCTCCTGCGTAGTGCCGGTAATAAAGAGAGCCGCGACCGTTTGAACACAAATGGGCACGGTAAACGGAGAGGATTTTTCGGACCGGATGGAACTGCCGATGCGCTCATCTTCCATACGCTACTTCAAGGCCGTCGACGGACTGCGCCTGCTCGCGTCCATCAACATCGTGCTTTTTCACCTCCAGGGGATCGGCGGCCTCTATGACCTTCACGAAAAACCGCAGTGGATTTTCCGGATTCTCAAAGGCCCGGCTTTCCACGCGAGCATCTTTTTCATGCTCGGAGGCTTCATTTTCACCATCAAATTCGCACATATCGCGCACTCGTTCGATCACCGGGCTTTCCTTAAAAAAAGATTCCTCGAACTCTACCCCCTTCATCTCTTCACCACCCTGGCGATGATCGCGCTCAGGGTGATCCATGAACTTCCCCGCGGGAGTCTCGATATACCTAAACTGATTTTCAGCGCATTCATGCACCTCTCGCTACTCTGGTCGGTTTTTCCCTTCCACAGTTTTGCGCTGAACCGCCCTTCGTGGGCGCTTTCGGCCTTCTTTCTCTGTTACCTGCTTTTCGGACCCGCGTTGAAGCTCGTTACCGGCATCGATAAACGGCGGATATGCATTGCGATCGCCACCTGTTGCCTGATCCCGATACTCTCCTGGAGCCTGCTTTATGGCGCATTGGGAACGCCGGAACGGCTCTATCAATTTTTCCATATTTTCGCTCCGATCCGCTTTTTCGAATTCCTCGCGGGAATGGCACTCGCGCGTTTTTTCGAATTATCATCCCGGAAAGGGCGCTCCTCCGCTGTCCGGGGGGTGCTCAACGACATGATGATCACCACCGCGATCGCGCTCGTTTTCCTGAATCTCGGTCTTCAGCGCAGCGAACGCCCCCTGATCGTCTATATCTCCTATCATGTTTTCATGCTGCCGCTCTATTTCGTAATTCTTTACGGACTTGCGATCGAACGGGGAGTTATCGCCCGGGTGTTGTCGTTCGAGGCGGTCAGGAAGACCGGGCGCAGTTCATTCTACCCCTATCTCATTCATATTCCGCTCATCTCGATCATCTGCTACATTTGCGAGAACGTCTTTTCCTACTATCGTTTCCTTCACCGCCCTTCATATATCGCTCTGTTCATGACGGCGCTCTATGCAGGATCGTATTTCTACGTGAATCACGTCAGGAAACGGAAACCGAGCGGCCCCCGGAAGCGGACCGCTCTTGACGGAGCACGGGAAATGCCCGGGTGACCGGGTTCTGACCGCGGAAGCCGCATGCACCTGGAGATCCTGAACCGCAGGGTTTTTATTCGAACTGTTTCCGCGACCGCAGGCGGGTTTTGCTGCAGCGTGCAGAAAAATATACAAGGTCCCCTATGGTGCTCCTGTTGCCCCATATATATTCAGAATAGGGTCGTTATGTTTGAACCGGAACATTCGTTGGGATAACAAAACAAGGTCGTGCGATCCTCATCGGAATGATCTACTGCCGGGATTGACCGCACGCGATCCGGTACCAATTACGGTTCCAAACTTCTCCTCCACCTTCCTCTAGGAATCCTGCAGTTGGTCTCCACAAGAGGGAAATCGTCGGACAGGAGAAAACAGAAAAGGGAAAAACATATGCACAACAGAGGACTGCCGCTAATCCTCCTCTCGTTCGCGTCACTGTCGTCCGGTCAGGTATGGACCCGTTATTACGGTCTTCGAACCGCTTCGAACGAAATAAACTCCGTTGTGTGCGACAGCTCCGGGAACGCGTATATCGCTGGATTCAACTATGATTCATTGGACGTCATCGACACGATCCTTACCTCCCGCGGCATGTCGGACTGTTACCTTATGAAAATCGACTCCGGAGGTGCGCGCCGGCTCACGCTCGGGTTCGGAGGTCCGGGCATAGACGCGATCGCGGGCATCACAGTGAAAAAAAACCAGAGCTTCGTGGTAACCGGAACCTTTCAACAATCGGTGGTCATCGGATCCAAGGAATTGGTTTCACCAGCGGTGGAATCGTTCTTCATCGCGGAATTCCTCGAAAACGGTACTCTCGCCTGGTCAGCCACCACGAACGCCTACAGTGGAATCGCGCTGTCATGCAATGGACCCGGACAGGTCGCGGTCGCCGGTCATTACCTGCAACCCGCCTCTTTCATTCCGGGAGACTCGCTGCCGCTGCACGGAGAACCTGGATCGAGGGACATATTCGTGGCTTTGTACCAACCAAACGGCGAAATTCTCTGGGCCAGGGACTTTGGAAGCGGCACAGACGACCAGGTCGCTTCAATCTGCGCTATCGGCGATAACCGTTTCATGCTCGCGGGTAGGTTCAAGGATTCCCTTCATATCGGTGGCGATTCCACCATCAACACCGGATATCAGGGAGAACAGTCGTTTTTTGCGGATATAGATACCTCGGGAAATGTTCTCCGGACCGATGTTCTGGCGGCATCGGGTGAAGCGATCCTGAGAGCTATTACGGTTGACAAAGATGGGAATCTCTATGCTGCCGGACGTTTCAGCGGCGAATTGCAGATCGGTGATTCTGCTATCGTTTCTAAGGACGAATACTCCTTTTTTCTCCTGAAAATGATTCCGGACCACACCATTCAATGGATCAGGTCGGTCAGTCTGGCGGATGGAAACGATCTCGATATCGGAAAGGAGGGTGACCTTTTCGTTACCGGCAACTTCAAGCGCGAAACCACTTTCGGCACCATTCAAGTAAAGGCCCATGATATCGAGGATGTATTCATCGCAAAGTACACTCCGCAGGGCGTCTGCTCCTGGGTGCTCACCGCCGGCGGATGCAGATCCTCTTTCGGCAGGAAACTCGCGGTTTCCGGAACTCATCTGTTCGTGACGGGCACCGGAGACAACGAACTCGTATCAAGAAGCTGCTCAATTCAATTCGACGATACAAGCATCGTGTTCAATACGACCGATTACGGCCGGACCTTCGTTTCCATCGTTAACCATACCATCACCGAGGCGGCACGGATGCCCCGGACAGATTCGCGTCCGTTCCCCGCCGCTTCCGTAAAGGACCCGAAGATCTACGATCTCTTCGGAAGGGTCGTACCGGGAACGTACCCGGGATACAACGAAACCTCACGGGCACTCCCTTCGCGACTGGCACTGCCGGCTCAGGTATACCTGCGGAAATTCGACGGACGGTTCCATGGCTGGGCGCCTGTCCGGTAAAAAGGATCTCGAAACCATTATACCCTGCATACGATGAAAAAAGATCATCTCCGAACCCGATCCGATATGCGCCGCCTGACCGGACCTCTTCCTTTCCGCATCAGACTTGGAGGCGAAGCCGGTAACGGCATCGTTACGGCTGGTGATATCCTGATGAGAGCGGTCGCTGCG
>CAZGVZ010000084.1:0-2798 GCA_964529145.1 uncultured Fibrobacteraceae bacterium
GCCTATCATTTCACGTATCGCTGCGCCGTAGGCCTCTCCTTGATGGATCGCGAGTTTCAGCTGCTCGTCGCTCGCCTCGTCGCTGATTTCCTGAGGCGGCAGGTGGGTGATGTTCGTGGTTTCCATGGCTGCTCCTTCCGAATTGGGTTACATTAAATTCCAGCCGGTAAAGACCATGACGAAAGGGGATTCGCTTACCTCGCGATACACCCCGCAGTCAGGGCTCTGTGGCGAAAGATATCGAGCGCTTCTCCGGGCGGTATTCCCACGATCGGGATGGAATCGATCTCCGCGGTTCCGAGCCCCATCTCATTGGCGATTTCGATATGCCGCACCCGCTCTTTCTCGAGAAGATACGCACCAACCGAGTCGCATGCCACGAAGTCGGTTCCGGCGATATACAGGTCCGCCTCGAACACTGCTCCTCCGATCGGTCCACGGCCCGTCATCGCGGGATGTCCGACGATCAGTCCGAGGTCCGGTGGAAACCGTTTGCACATTCCTGCGATGAACGCATGCAGGTCCTCGAAGAAGGCGTGCGGTCTGAGGAAGGAGTCGCGCGGATGGCCGTAGAAATCTGCGGCGGGAAAGGACATGGCGATATTCTTCATTGTCAGCGTTACTGTCGCGGCATCGTGCACCTTGAGCTGGGCTACCGATACGAGTGTTTCGTATTCCAGGATATGTGGATTTACCATCACATGACGCTCGGGTCCGTAATCGAGGTCCACCGCTACGAAGGGGCCACGGTTGTGATCGAAGAATTCCACCTCCTCCTCGCGAATGACCCGGTCGATTCCGAGCACATGGAAAATTTCGTCGGTCCGGCCCGCTCCGGAGCCGCCCGAAACGGTGATGTGCGAAGGGGCGAAATCTCTGACGTACCGGATCACCTCGCGTACCGTGTCCGCCTGTGTGCACGCGGTACTGTCTTCCGGACTCGCCCAGGTATCGTTCGGCTTTATGACGACATGTTTTCCGGAAAAGAGAGGCCGCAAATCTCCCGCGCCATCCAGAGCGCCGGTGATTCCCCTCCGGATGTCGTGCTCATGAATCAAGGCGACCGTTCCGTTCACCGTTTCACCTCCGTTGTCCGCCAATACGGGAATGCACCTCCAGCGTGCCGTGGACCCACGGCCTGGGGCCGTGGGTCGTATCGGCCCCGACGTCAATCAGGCCGCGCACTCTTTACCGGATCACGGAATCGGGCGCTCCCATTGTATCCGATGCCGTATCTTCGCCTACTCCGTCCGCCGGGGGTCTTTGTTGCCCCATTGCCGGGCACCTGCGCATCATGTTCATGAACGCGGCGGTATCCACTTTCATTTCCACTTCTCTTCGGAGATTGAGGTTCTTGTCGTATTTGGAAATCTTGTTTCCCATGATGACGATAAGCCCTCCATCCTGCGTGGTCGAGGCGAAACTGGGTGAAAACATGTTCATCATCATTTTACCGCACATGAAAGACGAATCGGGCATTCCCATGCCCCGCCCCATCCCCCCGCGCGGTTGCGCGCTCAGCCCGAGCATTCCAGTGACCGTCACGATCAAGAGTCCGATTTTCGTCAATCTGCCCATAACGTCAGGTCTCCTTTCTTCTTTCGGGTGTACGGATCCGCGAGTCATAGAAATTTCAGGTCGGGAAGGGTGCGCATAACGGGAATTTCCCGTATACGCCGACGACAAAAGGAATCCGGAAGCGAAGCCCTGCATTCCGTGCCGCTCATCGCGGCCGGGAACGGCTCTGTTCCGGATTCTGCAGTCAAAGGATGCCGGCAATCCCTTTGCGAAACAGTAGAGGGATTGTCATTGACAAGAAATGTATCATTCGACGTTCTCGCCTTCGCCGGAAGAGTCACCATACCATTGCTCATACCAGGACTCGAGGGAATCGATCCCGATACGCCTTTCCTGGGCCATGGTTTCCGCAAAGTCTCTCAGCCGGGGAGGAGCGTCACTGTCGACGACGCTGTCGGCCCGGTCGCGACCTTCCCTGAGGAATTCGGTCACGGTCTCGAGCCATCGCTGATCGTATGGTTTCGAATCGTCCTCTTCCACCTCGACCTGGTCGAGATCTGTCCCCTCGGGCGGATCATCTGAAGTCAAGGCTTCCCAGAACTCGTTGAGGCTGTCCTCCTCGGCTTCGTGCAGTTCCTCGATGCCGTCGGCTACATCCCTCAGTTCCTCCCTGTCGAGCATATCGTCGCCTTCTTCCAGCAGATCCTCGGCGCTCCTGTTGTACGAGAGCATCTCCTCGATGAACGCGAGTTCGGGATCCGATCCTCCGTTTATTCCCGCACCATCCTTGAGGCCGTCGTCGGAGCAACCGGCAAGCCCGATGATCGAGGCTGAGATGATCGATAGGGTACGAAGTTTGAAGTCCATAGAGTACCTCCTTGAAAAAAAGAAAATCACACTACCGGCACTCTAACGCAATTCGAATGCCACTTGTATACCGTGAAAAAGTGCGGAACACAGAAGGACTTTGGCATTGTAATGCGGGGAATCTACGCGCTTCCCAGTCGCATTTCTACTCGTACATTCCCTGTTTCAGGAATCGGCCGGCGAAGGTCCCGCCCCTCTTTCAGTATTCACCGTGTCGCAGGGCATCTGTAAAAATCTTTCCAGGGGCTAAACACGAAAACTGCCGGCTCTGCCGGTGGAGTAAGGCGGCACCGTGGAATGAAACGGAAAAATCCCGTTTTCCCGGGGCTATTGGGGCACTCCATGGCGTACCCCTACACAGACGGTGGCAGTTGACTCGCTCTACCCGCCCCGCCTGAAGCCGGTTCCGAGAG
>CAZGVZ010000084.1:2808-10487 GCA_964529145.1 uncultured Fibrobacteraceae bacterium
CAGGCCTGCGCGATGCAGCCTCTGGGGGTAAACGGGGGTTCCGCGTCGAAGATTTCGTTGATCGAGCCGAGGCAGGACTCCCCGATATGGGCTCTCAATCCATCGAGCAGGCTTGCGGCGTGCGATAGATCGCCGGGATGCACCCTCAACCATGCCTCGATATATGGACCGATGAGCCACGCCCACACGGTACCCTGGTGATAAGCGGCGTCCCTGGCCCGGAGGTCGCCGAAGTATTTGGGTTTGTAATCCGGGTGGCCCGGGTCGAGAGTACGTACTCCCACGGGAGTGAGCAGGCGCCGGGTCACCGTTTCGAGCACCCGTTCCCACTTGTCTTTGTAAAGTACAGGATGATGCAGGGAGAAGGAGAACAGCTGGTTGGGCCTCAGTGAATCGTCGTTGCCCTTCTCACCGTCGACCACGTCGTAGAGGTATCCTTTCTTTTCGCACCAGAACCTTTCGTTGAACGATTCCCGTACTTTTCGGGCCAGTTCACCGTACATCGACGCTCCTGTTCCGTCCGTCTCCTTCTCCGTCCACTCCTCGAGGAGTCGCAGCGCGTTGTACCAGAGCGCGTTGATTTCCACCGCCTTTCCCCGGCGCGGCGTCACCACCCATTCATCCACTTTAGCGTCCATCCAGGTGAGCTGGAAGCCTTCCTTACCCTGTGTCAGGAGCCCGTCGGCTCCGTCGACCCTTATGCCGAAGCGGGTCCCAGAGAGATGGCGTTCGACGATTCCAGCCAGTTTCGGCAGGATCTGCCGAAGAGTGGTACGGTCTCCTGTGGCATCGAGATAGCGATCCACCGCGTGAAAGAACCACAAGGTCGCGTCCGCGGTATTGTACAGCCCCTCCCTGTGGCCTTCAGGAAACATGTTGGGAATGAGGCCGTCCTTGATATAATGGGCGAACGTCCTGAGTATCCATCCCGCTTCGGCGTGTCTGCCGGTGACCAGAGTGAGTCCCTCCAGACTGATCATGGTGTCCCTTCCCCAGTCGGTAAACCAGTGGTACCCCGCGATAACGGTTCTGATCTCGTCGCCCGACGCGCGCGCGCGCGCTGCATCCTCGATGCGGGTTGCCGGAGTTATGACGAACTGGTCGGCCGCGAGCACCAGTTCCGCCCCCAGGCCGCTACGCAAGGCGGCATGCGCAGTCTCGACGAGCCTTCTCCTGCGACCGAGTTCGTAACGCAGCGCGTCCTGGGGCTTGAGGGCGAGAATGGTAGGCCACGGTTCGGTGGATGCGACAAGCGTGGCGCTTTCGTGCGCATCGATTTCGCCACGGAAATAGCCGGGATTCCAGACCATGCCGCGCGACGCGTAGCCGCGCTCGGCCTCCGTCCTGTAGTAGAGTTCCCTGAATCCACCTCCATCGAGTGTGAATGCTGATTTTTGGTTCTCGAAACTCATTCTCAGGGGACGAAGTTCCCTCGAAACGTTCGAGATGACCTCGTACCTGTCACCCATGGCTCTGATAAGATAGGGTTCGGAGAGTGGTCCGTCGACCGTGGCGTCATGAGGCCTGAAGTGAAACGAAGGGCGGATTTCGAGCCGGACAGGCCCGGGGCCCGAGAGCTGCCTGTAGGTGATATGTACGGTGTTCTGCATATAAAGCAGATGCAGTCTTTTCTCGAATACGTGATCCCCGATCTTGTATCCCCATATGGGAATTCCCGATTCGAGCCTGAACTCGGTCAGACAGCCTGCAGTCGGGAGATCGAGCATGTTGCCGGCCCGTTCCTCCGCACAGATTCTCATGGACCGCCGGTCCGGTAAAACGAGCCTCTCGTCGAGATGATTGAGCATAACGGTTCTGCCGAACGGCGCGGCCAGCGCCGCCACGAGAAGCCCGTGATACCTCAGCGTGGGTGCACCGCCAACCGTCCCCGAAGCGTACCCCCCCAGTCCGTTGGTGACGAGCCACTCCTTTGTCAGTAGAAGCGCGGCTGAGGCGTCGCTGTCGTGATCCCGGCGCATTCTGGTCTCTACTCCCTTCATTGCATCGTTCCGTTCTCCGGATGTCGGCTTCCGGGTTTGAGCAGGACAGCCGAATGCCCGGGAATTTTCCACCCCTCAACTGTTTCCACCGCAGGGGTTCCGTTTCCCCTGTAACGCACGTCTTCGCTTGACCAGTACAGTTCCCAGGCGGAGTCGCCGTATGGCGCGAGCAGCGGTTCCGGCGACGGGAGCAACGAGAGGTCCCGCCCTAGATTGACAAGAAGCAGCCGGTCGCCGGAGGCGCCTGAGAAATAGCGTATCAGGAACGCTTCGGGGCCGAGTACCGCTCCGTCGATGCGCGGATCGGCGCACCCGATCACTTCGTCGTTCCTTCTGATACGTATCAGGTCTTTGTGCATTGTGTAGATGTGCTCGTTCCTGGCTCGTTCCGATGTGTCTATTTTCGATTTTTCGAAAGATTCAGGGTCGGACGGATCATACAGGTTCGCCTGCATCTCCCGTGTGGCCAGGCTGGGAAACTGGGCGAGGAATCTGGCCCTTCCCGACACTACGCGACTCAACACCTCCTTCCGGTGGTCGCTGAAGAAACAGAATGGGCTGGAGGACGCGAATTCCTGTCCCTGAAAAAGCATCGGAGTCCCGGGGGACAGAAGCATCACCGCGGTCATCGCCTTGTATCTTCCGAAAGTGGTCAGGTCGTGGATTCTGAGGCCCCGTCCGCTGTTCGCGACCTGATCGTGGTTCTGCATGAACGTGACGAATGTCCTTGAGGGAATCCCGAACGCCGGGGTCCCCCTTCTCTTCCTCTGCCATTTGAAGTATTGCCCCTGGTAAAGGTATCCGTATTTCATGCAGGAGACCAGCTCCTGGGGAGTACCCATGTAGTCCGAATAGTACGCCTCGTTGTGTCCGGTCAGTGCCACCATCGCGGTATGGTGGAAATCGTCGTTCCAGAGGGCGTCCATGCCGTATCCTCCCTTGTCGACGGGCATGACGAGCTTCACGTCCTGCGGTTCGTTTTCCGCGACGATGTAAACGGTCCGGCCATTCGCGGCGATTCTGATGGAACTGGTGATCTCTGCGAGGATGTGCCTCTGAGAGAAATCGAACATCTGCTGCGTTGCGTCTATTCTTAAGCCGTCAAGATGGTATTCGTCGATCCAGTACGCGGCGTTCATGGTGAAGAATTCTCTGACCGGCCCCGAGTCGTCGCCGTCGAAATTGATCGGCTCGCCCCATTCGTTCATGTATCTCGAGGTGAAGTAGTCGGGGGAAAACGATCTGAGGTAGTTGCCGTCAGGCCCGACGTGGTTGTACACAACATCGAGTACGACGCCTATTTTCAGTGAATGCGCCCTGTCGACGAAACGCCGGAAATCGTCGGGAGCCCCATACAAATGGCTTGGAGCGAACAGGTCCACTCCGTCATACCCCCAGCCGAAACGTCCGCAGAATTCGGCTACCGGCATGATCTCGAGGGCGGTTATACCCAAGGAGGAAAGTGCGGGAAGCTGTCCCTCCGCAGACTTCCAGGTGCTTTCACGCGTGAATGTGCCTATATGTATTTCGTAAAGTACCGGGCAGCGACGGTCGAAGCCCTTCCATGCGCCGTCCGACCATGGAAAGGAACCGGGATCGATCACCTGAGAGGGTCCATGAGGGCCGAGAGGCTGAAATCGCGAGGCCGGGTCCGGATAGAACCGTTCTTCGTCTCCAAGGATGAACCCGTAAAAAAGACCTGTCGGGTTCCCCGGAACGAAAAGTGAGTGATACCCGTTTCCCTCATTTATCAGTGAATACCTGTCGCGAAGATCGTGGGGGTCGTTTCCGGCCGCAATCCCGGCTTTGCCGGTCCGCGGCGCCCAGACCCTGAAATGGACGCCGTCGCCGAGCGGTTCGGCTCCGACAGGCCTTTTCCGCCCGGATAAGACTGATGAATCTGGATGGCGGGGAACTGTTCGCAAGCAGCAACTCCTTGGGACTGGAGGGCCGTGCATCATGCGGCCTGGGACAGTGGATTCCGGATCCGGAGAAAAGGGTCGGGTCACATCATGAGAGCAACCATTGTACCGGCTCAGGCAGCCCGGAAGAAGCGGAACGGCTTTGCTTCCGGGGCTCTCCCGCGGAGGGGCTCCGGTCACGGCCGGCGGTCAATATCCGAAAGAAGAAACGTCGGGCGGATCATGAGGGAAAACACGTTTCTGAAGGTTAAAACCGTAAGGGATTCGGGCCGGGAGGACAATCGCCGTACGACCGGCCATCGTACGAAAGATTTCTTAAAATCGCAAAGAATCGTTCTTAATTGCGGTAAATGAAGGCAGTTAACTATCAAAATGCGGGAAAAAAATTAACAAGTGAAAGTGTGTGCCAGGGTCGTCACGATACCGCGGCCGGAAGGCAAGGTGAGCACGTCGAATCAGGAAGGTTCTCTCGAAAAGGCGGTTCCCGGTGAGATAAATATACCGTGCGCAGGCAGGGAGCATGGTGCGGCTTTTCCGGAACTGGCAAACGAATTGCTTGACCAGGGGACCATGGACAGGAAAATACTCGTCACCGGCGGAGCCGGATTCATAGGATCACATCTCGCGGACGAACTGCTCGAGCACGGATACTCGGTCAGGGCGTTTGACAATCTCTCCGAGCAGGTCCACGGTCCCGGAGGGAACCGCCCCGACTACCTCGATACCGAAGTGGAACTCGTCAGGGGGGACGTGCGCGACATGCGAGCGCTGCGGAAAGCGCTCGACGGCGTCGAGGCGGTGTTCCATTTCGCCGCCCTGGTGGGAGTGGGACAAAGCATGTACCGTGTAAAGGAATACACCGAAGTGAACAATGGAGGAACCGCCAACCTCATGACCGCGCTTCTGGAACATCCCGTCGAAAAAGTGATCGTGGCTTCGAGCATGAGCGTCTATGGCGAAGGACTCTATATAGACATCACCGGTGAACCACACATGCAGTGCGGCCGCGCGATAGGAGACCTTAAAAGAGGCCGCTGGGAGCTGTATGACAGGTTCAGGAGACCGCTGATTCCTGTTCCCACAGGCGAGGAAAAGACACCCAGTCTCTCGAGCGTCTATGCGCTTTCGAAATACGATCAGGAACGAATGTGCATGATCATGGGTCAGGCCTATCATATCCCGACCGTCGCGCTGAGGTTTTTCAACGTGTTCGGAACCCGGCAGGCGCTGTCGAATCCCTATACCGGGGTGCTCGCCATATTCGCCTCTCGTCTGCTCAATGACCGTCCTCCGGTCATCTATGAAGACGGAGCCCAGTTACGAGATTTTGTCAATGTCAGGGACGTCGCCCGCGCATGCAGACTGGCGCTCGAAAAGCAGGACGCCAACGGCGAAATCTTCAACGTGGGAAGGGGCGAAAAATCCACGATCGGGGAGATCTCCAGAAAGCTCGCGGCAGTGATGAACAAAAGCGAAATCGAACCGGAGATCACCGGATCCTACCGGATGGGCGACATACGGCACTGCTTTTCCGACTGTTCGAAGGCCAGGACCGTCCTGGGATACAGGCCTCAGGTCGATTTCGAGAAGGGGCTCCGTGAATTCGCCGAGTGGCTGGCCGGACGAATGGCGCTCGACAGGGTGTATGAAGCCCGCATGGAACTCGCTTCCCGCGGTCTTACGGTATAATTATTTACCGATGAGAAAACCAATGGAAACAATCCAGCGCCTGCCAAGGGTGGGATTCGTGGAGTCATTCAGGCCCGGGCAGTTCGATCGTGTCCGCGACGTCGCCCGCGACCTGCAGGAAACGGGCGTAGGACTGTTGCGGATCATGATACCCTGGAGCGGGGCCGGAATGCGAAACGGCGCGTGGTACGACTGGCTTTTCCCGGAGCTCGCCAAACGGTTCGAATTCGTCCCATGCTTTTCGATCGCGCGTACTTCGCCCCGGACGGCCGCGAAGACCGTTACACTGCGGAACGAGGCCGTCGATTACGCCGGATTTCTTGACGAAATGATACAACGCTACGGAAGATTCTTCGAATGGATCGAGGTGAGAGAAGGGGTCGCGCGCCGTTGCGTTTCCCCTGGCGGAGCGCATCCTTCGCGGGCCGAAGTGATGCAGGACATGACGTCCGCCGCACTACGGTCGCGACAGCTAGGGAAGAAGATTCTCATTGGCGGAATACGCCCCGGGTACGGAGAGAGCTCCCTGAAGGAGGAGTTCGAAAGCGGGCTCATGGATCTGGCCGGTGCGGTGGGCCTGCAGGGATTCCCCGCATTCCACGGCCGGCGATGGCGGGGATGGGAACTGTTGGTACGGGAGATCTGCGAGGAGATACGGAGCGGAGGTTCGGATGCCGAGGTATGGATTGCCGAGACGGGAGCTTCCACATGGAGATACGACGAGTACGGTCAATGGAGGGAATTTTCGACGGTCCTGAGCGCCGGATGTTCGCGAGTGTTTTGGCTTTCGATGTACGATCGCGAGCCGGAGTCCTCCGAAAGGAACGGCCCGGGCGACGAGCGGGAGCGCCATTTCGGGCTCAAATCAGCGGACGGCAGGGAAAAGATACTCTATCGATTGTTGAAAAACGGCGGCGTTGAGTCCGTCACCGATCGCCCCTATCTGCGCCGCGGTTTTCCCTCGGTCGCGCACCGTACCTATTCGCTGATCATGGGCGGGGCCGGATTCATCGGGACCAATCTCGCACGGGAATTGATGCGCAGAGGCCGGGACGTCCTAGTATTTGACAATCTATCACGTACCGGAGTGGAGAACAACCTCAAGTGGCTCGACGATAACTCCGGAGGAAGGCTCGGAATCAGGATCGCCGATGTGCGCGACGAACGGGAGGTCAGGGAATCGGTGCGTTTCGCGGATGAAGTTTTCGACCTCTGCGCGCAGGTCGCGGTCACGACCTCACTCAGGGACCCGCTCCACGATTGTGACGTCAATGTCAGGGGAACCCTGAACGTCCTCGAAGCGGTCCGGAAATGGGGCGGAGCGGTTCCCCTGGTGTTCACCTCAACCAACAAGGTGTACGGTGATCTCGGGGATCTGTCTTTTGTTCCCAAAGATACCAGGTACGAGCCTGAAGATCCGGAGCTCAGGCTCAATGGCGTGAGCGAGAACCGTCCTCTGGATTTTCACAGCCCATACGGGTGCTCGAAGGGATCGGCGGATCAGTACGTACTGGACTACGGACGTTCCTTCGGCCTGCGCACCGCGGTCTTCCGCATGAGCTGCATTTACGGTCCCCACCAGTTCGGAAACGAGGACCAGGGCTGGGTGGCGCATTTCATGATCAGTCTCATCGAAAACCGGCCCGTGATCATTTATGGTGACGGAAAACAGGTCCGTGACATTCTGTATATCGAGGATCTTGTGGATGCGCTTCTGCTCGCGGAGGAGAGCATCGATCTGATTTCCGGCAATGCCTTCAACATGGGGGGAGGTCCGGAGAACGCGGTAAGCCTGCTCGAAGTTTTGGAGATTGCCGAAATGTGTACCGGTACGAAACCGAAGGTCGCATTCGGGGAATGGAGGCAGGGGGACCAGCGGTATTACGTTTCCGATACCCGGAAATTCAGGAATGCCACCGGATGGCGGCCACGGCATCGGGTCGGTGAAGGAATCGAAAAGCTGCTTCAGTGGCTTCGTGAGCGCAGGGATGTGGTCCTGGATATCCAAGCGGATTCAGAAAAGGCGGTAACCGTATGAACTCCATAATTGAACCGGCCGGTACGTCAA
>CAZGVZ010000084.1:10497-10848 GCA_964529145.1 uncultured Fibrobacteraceae bacterium
TTTGTCACAAGGCCGGGCACTGCGCCGCCAAGGGCTGCGGTGATCGTGAACCCGCGCAAATGTGAATTGCGGGAATTTCCACTCCCTCGGCCGGGAAAGGACCAGGCGCGCATACGCCTCGAAGGGTCGGGAGTCTGCGCCTCGAACATTCCGGTCTGGGAGGGAAGGGAATGGTTTCGCTACCCCCTCCCCCCGGGAGAGCCCGGCCATGAGGGGTGGGGTACCGTGGAGGAACTCGGTGAAGGAGAACATGGTTTCCGTCGGGGCGACAGGGTATGCTGCCTTACGTATCACGCCTATTCGACGCACGATCTCGCGCCGATCGGTCAGATGGTACGTTTGCCCGCTAAA
>CAZGVZ010000085.1:0-10815 GCA_964529145.1 uncultured Fibrobacteraceae bacterium
GAGAAGAGGAGTTTCGACCAGTCCTTGTCGATAGTCCATGATTCCGGCACCCGTCTCGGTAACTGGACGCATATAACGGACAGGGGATATCGGCAAAGGAGCGGGATCTTCACTGGAGTTGCGAAGATCGATATCGCAGACGATACCCAATTGCCGGAGTTGATCGATTCCTCTGGGGGTAACGGTGAATGTCCGGTTCAATTCGGAGCTTCGGTAAAGAAAACCTTGACGGATTGTATACCCGTCCATGTTCTTCCTTCCCCCTATATCCCTCACGTTCGTGGTGCCGTCGATATAGATCATACGAGGCCAGGCATCGGGTGTGGTGAACGAGAAGAGCGGAGAACTCCGGTAAAAGCCCAGGGTGTCTCTTGCCGTTATTTTCCAGAAATACCTGGTGTCGATCTTGAGGTTCCAGACCGGCAGCACAGTATCGGTAATCCCTGTGAATGTAATCTTTCCTGAAGTGAAGAGGGAGTCTTCCGCCAGCGTGAAATCGTAAGTGAGGGGTAGCTCCGCAGGTACGCTGCTCCATACAAATTGCGTCGGGTCAGGAATGCTCGAATCCGCTGTATGAAGTACGTAAGGATTGCTGCAGGGCCGAGTATCGGACGAGATCGATCCTTCGGCGGGTAAGAATGCTGTGATTGCGCTTGAATCCTGAGCAGAGATAACCGGGAGAAGGGAAAACAGAGCACATGTCCACAGTACACGGATCATGAAAAGGGAGTTGAAAATCCGGTTTCGCTTACGTATGCCTGCAAAGGACAATTTCCGGGAGGGCGGAACCGTCTCGATCCGGAAAGGATAGCTAGTTTCAGAACTCGCGGGATTCGTATCGGTGGTCGTCATGGTCCTTGCACGTATGCTGTTAATCAATACCGTTTCGTTGATTTCGATCCGAATCGCGCAGGTCGCTTCTCCGCTCTTCCGTGAGGTTCGGGCCGGAGAGGAGTTCGCGTTCGAACCGCGGTGTTCGGATTTGGCAGGTTACGGAACTTCAACCCCTGAAATTGCCGTCACTATGAAAAATATGAATTGTTCAGCCAAATGCCTGCAATTTTTCCTCCTGCGAAACAAAAGGGACAAACCCCGCCCAAGGGTCCCAAGGGTGGAAACGAATGCCGAACAGGCCCATAGGCCGTCAGATCAGGTGATGGATACTGGTCTGTCGTTTGCAGGATATCTTCCGGGAGCAAGGAGGTATCATGACGTTTCAACGAATTCTGAGATTCGCGGCGACGGTCGGGGCCTGTGAAAGTGTCGGGATCGCCGGAAGCATCTTTACCGCACGATCGATTCCGGAATGGTACTCAGGCCTGAACAAACCTTCGTTCAATCCGCCATCCTGGGTTTTTGCTCCGGTGTGGACGCTGCTGTATGCCCTGATGGGAATAGCGCTGGGAATCATACTGGAAAAAAGAGCGAAGGGGCGCTCGGCTGCAATATTCATTTTTGGGATACAACTGATCCTGAATTTCTTGTGGACTCTCGTTTTTTTCGGCTTGCGTTCTCCGTTTGGTGCATTGATTGAAATCGTGGCGCTCTGGATCGCGATCGTGTTGACAATACTGCTGTTTTGGAAAATTTCGCATAGCGCGGCCATCATGCTGGTTCCTTATCTGGCGTGGGTGAGTTTCGCATCCGTTTTGAACTGGTGTATATGGTCGCTCAACAGAGCGTAATTAACGCAGGGTTGAACCGGTCTGTTTCAGCATTTGAAGCTTATGATCCAGAGGTGCTTTCAAGCTCACGAACCTGAATGCTGAATACATGAGCCGTATTCATTTTGTCACAATAGCCGCCGGGTTTCTATATTTTCTCGATGACGTCACCTCCTTCCGATGAATTGCTCGATACCTATGCACCTTTACTCCCTGTCGGTGAGGAGCCGGGGTTGTGTGCACACCAGGCAACCGATTTTTTCGCTTTGTGGAGCGCTTTGGAAAAAGCTTCAGGAACGGCCTCGGAAGTACCGTTCTGGGGAGTCGTATGGCCCGGCGCGCGACTTCTGATTCGTTTTATCGCGCAGAACAGGAATCTCTTCAGAGGAAAAACTCTGTACGATATCGGTTCGGGCTGTGGTATCGCCGCTATTGCGGCTGCACGGGCCGGTTCCGCAGAGGTGGTTGCCAACGACATCGACCCTGTTGCGCTTTATATGTGCCGGAAAAACTGTGAAGCCAACGGGGTGAAGGTCCGGTGCGATCCCAGAAACCTCGTTTTGGAGCCCTCCTGTCCCAGGACCGACATCGTTCTGGTAGCGGATCTGTTTTACGAATTATCCTTCGCATCTTCACTTTGCGCTCTTCTTCGCAGGATGCGTGAGAAGGGCACAGAGGTTTTCATCGCGGATGCAGGACGCCCGTTCACTCCCCGGACAGGTATCGAGAAACTGTTTTCTGCGGTGCTGAGGGTAGACGAAGCGATCGAGGGGCGACCGGAGCGTCATGTGACGCTGTACCGATTCACTGAAGGCTGACAGGGATTCAGGTCCCGGAGAACGGGGATCGAAGCGGAAACGTCATTCAAAGCCTCCCCTCGCCGGCCCCGTATCGAGAGCGGGCGTCTACTTGACTTCTAAGGTCTTTTTTCGGTCAGTTTGAACCAGAAAATGATGATCGCGAATACAAGGGTGACGGCGTTCGCGAGAATAATGGGCGGGTCTCTTTTCAGAATGCCGTATATCATCCAGAGCCCCACGCCAATAGAAAAGATGAGGTACATCAGAAGAGAGATACTTTTCGTGTCCCGGGTCCTGATGACTTTCAGTGCCTGGGGGATAAAAGCGACTGTGGTGCCGATCGCGGCAATAATGCCGATGAGTGCAGTCGGATCCATGTATCATCGAAAATACCTTCTGCGGTGTTCTGGAGGAAGTACCGAAGCGGCAAACGCGGAACTGGATGGATGATCACGGAAAGCTGCAGTTTCCCCATACGGCGGGACCCGGTGCGATGACATGGAGAAAGAGGCAGTCCGGAGCGGGCGAATCTCCTGCTTCGAAACAGCCGGAACAGGCCTTGTTTTTGCCGTCGATCTCCAGGTGTGGCCACTGTGGGCGCGAATTCTGGGGTTGATGGCTCAAGGGCCTTGAAGCAGGCGGAAGAAAAACCTGATTGAGCCTGTCTGGAGCGGTTTCTTTTCGACCGTGAGCGAAGCCGTTGGCGAATATACCCGAGAGAGGTCCGATATATTTCTTGGTGTATGTCCGCGCATTTATCACGCCATCTTGGTTCAATCCCTTCCCTCCTGGAAAAGAGCGCAATGTAGATTACCTGCCTCGGTAAGAGAGGTCGATGTGATTCCTATGGGTTTTTCAGCAAAAGGACCACGGCGTTGTCACTCCGTTCCTTAAGCGTAAGGAATCCAGTGCCTTCGGCACTGTTTCTTTTAACCGCTTTCGGCCGTGGGGCAGGACAGCAATCTCGGGCGCATGACGCCCGGCTGTCTTTTCGCGGGCGGTTTCATTGCCATTCTTGAAGCGTAAGGAGTCCGGTGCTTCGCACTTTTCCGTTATACCGCTTGGCCCGCTCAAGCCAGACCACGGCTTTTAGCCGTGGTAGTTGATTCAATAACTTTCATTGACACCATCTGCCACCCATTGTAGAATGTTTCTCTAACGGTAGCACAGGTTGTGGTTTATTATTATTTTTTTATCCTGCCTAGAGGACTTTCACAAGGAGTTTCGGTAATGATTGCGACCATCAGGAAGCGTGACGGAAAACTGGTACCCTATGATAATTACAAAATCGCCAATGCGGTTTTCAAAGCGGCGGAGGCGGTCGGGGGAAAGGATTTCGGTGTGGCCCTTACCCTGGCGAAGATGGTGGAAGAGGCCATAAACCGGAAATTCCATCCGAAATCCATTCCCGCGGTCGAGGAGATCCAGGATATCGTCGAAAAGGTTCTTATCGAACAGGGGCATGCCAAGGTCGCGAAAGCCTATATCCTCTATCGTGAAGAGCATCGGAGAATCCGAAGCACCCATAACCTGCTCATCGATTTCGTCAGGACGATGGACGGATACCTCAAGCAGCAGGATTGGCGTGTTCACGAAAATTCCAACGTAAACTACTCACTTGGCGGCCTCATTCTCCACAACAGCGGTGCGATCACGGCAAACTACTGGTTGGAAAACATTTACAGTCACGACATATCCACCGCTCACCGCAATGGCGATTTTCATCTCCATGATCTGTCCATGTTTTCAGGTTACTGTGCGGGATGGTCACTTCGACAGCTCCTTGCCGAAGGCTTGGGAGGCGTTCCCGGAAAGATCTCCTCGGCTCCTCCAAGGCACCTGGTGACCCTTGTTCAGCAGATGGTCAATTTTCTGGGTATCCTTCAGAACGAGTGGGCTGGGGCGCAGGCGTTTTCCTCGTTCGACACCTATCTGGCACCCTTTGTCCGCATCGACAATCTCTCATACCAGGAGGTCAAGCAACAGATACAATCCTTCGTGTTCGGTGTTAATACGCCTTCACGCTGGGGTTCTCAGGCTCCTTTCACGAATATCACACTCGATTGGGTCGTTCCTGACGATCTGCGTGATCAGCCGGCGATCGTCGGCGGAAAAACGCTCGATGCCTCCTATGGCGACTTCCAGAAAGAGATGGACATGATCAACAGGGCGTTCCTCGAGGTGCTGATCGAGGGCGATGCGGAAGGCCGGGGATTTTCATACCCGATTCCCACCTACAACATCACCGAACAGTTCAATTGGGAGAGCGAGAACGCCCGGCTTCTCTTCAAGATGACTGGCAAATACGGCACGCCGTATTTCCAGAACTTCATCAACTCGACGCTGGATCCGAGCGACGTCCGTTCGATGTGCTGCAGACTGCAGCTTGATAAAAGAGAACTGCGCAACAGGGGAGGCGGGCTCTTCGGAGCGGATGAGTTCACCGGTTCCATCGGAGTGGTCACCATAAATCTTCCCCGTATCGGATACCGCTCTTCGACTCAGGAGGAATATTTCCGGCATCTGGATCACTATATGGATCTGGCGCGGGACTCTCTTGAGGTCAAGCGGATGGTCATCTCCCGCCTCATGGATCAGGGACTGTTCCCCTACACACAGAGATATCTCCGCCACTGGAACAACCATTTCTCGACCATCGGACTGATCGGGATGAACGAGTCGACGCTGAATTTTCTCGGGAAAGACATGGCCCACCCGGAGGCACGCAGGTTCGCCAAAGAGGTGCTCGTGCACATGCGGGGACGGCTTGTGCAATACCAGGAGGAAACCGGCCATCTTTTCAACCTGGAGGCTACACCCGGAGAGGGCACTTCCTACCGCCTCGCCAAGATGGATCTCGAGAAGTTTCCCCGGATGATAATTCCGGGGGGTGACAATCCGTTCTATACCAATTCTACCCAGCTTCCCGTGAACGCGACCGACGACCTCTTCGAAGCGCTCGATCTTCAGAGCGATATCCAGAAACTGTACACGGGCGGCACTGTTTTCCACGCGTTCATCGGGGAATCGATCGACAATCCCGCGGTGTGCGGAAAACTGGTGAAGAGGATTGCGGAGAGCTATCAGATACCTTATTTCACGATTTCTCCCACCTTTTCTATCTGTAAAATGCACGGGTACCTCCGGGGTGAGCATTTTTCCTGCCCAAGCTGCGGCGAGGAAACGGAAGTATACTCCCGAATCGTCGGTTACTACCGTCCGGTCAAGAACTGGAACGCAGGAAAGAAATCGGAGTTCAATCACCGCAAGCTCTTTTCCGTCAATAAGAAGGACCGGTTCGAACCGGAGGTGCTGCGGGAACCGGTGTTTTCCGCCAACGAGGAGATCGAATGCAAAGAGGAGGAGAACCTCTCGTCGGTGCCTGGCTGAAACACTCCTTCATCGATTACCCCGGGACGGTCGCGACCGTCCTTTTTTTCGGCGGCTGCAATCTGCGTTGTCCCTATTGCCACAACCCGGCTTTGGCGCGCGGGGAAACCGGACCGGTTGACCTCGACCATATCGTAGCCTGGTGCGGCAGACGGAAGGAGATGGTGGAGGGAGCGGTGCTGAGCGGCGGAGAGCCGACGCTCCAGGGCCGGAAGCTCCTTTACGCAGCCGAACGGCTGCGGCAATGCGGACTCAGGATCAAACTCGACACCAATGGTCTCCTTCCCAGGGTGATCACAGCGTTGAAACCGGATTACTGCGCCCTTGACCTCAAGACATCACCGGAGCGTTATCACGAACTCGGATGGAGGGGGGAGCCGTGCGGTTCCAGTCTGCGGGAATCGATCGCCATCGTAAAATCGATGGAAGCAGCCGCGGAAATCCGGATCACGATAGCGGGATCCTTCGTGGGAGAACGGGAGATCGACGAGTTTTGCAGAATGCTCATTGGCGTGCGGAATGTGTTCCTGCAACCGTTTCGAGACAGCGGGGACCTGCTGGATCCTGCGTTCGGCCCTTCAGGACCGGTACCTGAGGAAACGGTATCCCGTTTCAGGGATCGGCTTGCTGCGGTGGTGGATCGTTGCGAGGTGAGAGGTCGGTGAGGGGGGGAAGGAATACAGGAGACAGAATACAGAATACAGGAGACAGGAGACAGAAGACAGGAGACAGGAGACAGGAGACAGGAGACGGAATCCTGTCTACTGATTACTGGGGTGCGGCCTCAATTCTAGGCACGATATTTGCTTGACATTTGCTAATCCTTCCGGCAAAATATACTATGATTTTTCTGCAACGGGGATTACCTATCGGGAGTGGACCAATCGAGGCCGCTGCAAAGACAATCGTACGACAACGAATGTGCCGAAGCGTAATGAGCTGGTCGTGTGAAAAAGGACAGTAGATATTGACGGTGAGAGCATATGGTCAATCAGGATTATGGGAAGATGCCTGGCGGCAATTTGTAAAACTTAAGAAGGCTGCTTAAACTTAACAAGAGGGTTGCCTGTAATTAAGGCTGCACCCTGTAATTGTTTCGTCGCTTAAAAAGAGGAGTGGCGCTCCCCGTCGCTGTTTCAGGAAATCATAAACGGAAAACGAAATCTCACTGAAAAGACCATCGCGGCGTTCTGCAAAGGCATGGCGCTCACCGACCGTGACGCGGCGTTTTTCCGTGTCCTGGTGCACTTCAACCAGAGCAGGACAATTGACGAGCAGGCGATCTATCTTTCCGAACGATTCGTCGCCGTCAGATCAGGGCGGGAATCGACCGCCCGTGTTTCAGGTCGGGCGACCGGGAGCATGGCACATCAAGCCACGGTAGGAATGCCCTTGCTGGAAGGGGACGGCGCAAAAGCGCCGCCCCCGTTTTGTTTCCACCAGCAGTACAATGATGTGAACAGAAAACGAGCTGAAAAGGCAATTCGAACACAAAGTCGTTTTCACCCATTGTCGAATAGTATCCGCTCATCTATTTTCAATCTGAACACCCGAATGATGACGCCAACCCCGATGCTCATGTCCATAGTTGAACGCGGTTCTGTCGTCCCCTCTTTTGTGCAGGTTTAAATTTTAGCGGTTTGTCCCGTTTGTGTGCATTTGTCCGTTTAAGGAGATCAATAATTTACTGAAAGGAGGACTTTGTCTTTCTGCCTTTCGAAAGCTCCTGAACCGACGAATTCGTTTCTATATACAAACAACGCACCTCGTCACCTCACCTTTTTTGAAGGAGCACAAAGATGAAAACAAGTGTTCTTGTCATCGCCATTTCGTTTCTTTTCACCATGGTATCATGCTGGCATACTCCCGATCCCACCGGCATTCTTCATGAAAACACCGGTACTCTGGAGCTGTCGGTCACCATGTGGGATGTTGGAGAATTGCGAAAAACGCTGAAGAATGCCGATATCGAGATGGAGAAATGCGTCATCGAATTTTCAGCGGAAGGTCAGGCGACACTCCTGGATACTCTGGAACTGAACGGCGGAAACGGCGAGAGAACCGAGAGGAAAACCTACACCGGACTTGCCGCCTGATCGGACGGAAGGGAGGTCGAATGGAACCTCGATATCGAGGCATACGACATTAATGGGCGACGTATTTACGACGGCGATACCGTTTTCAGCATTCCACCGGGAGACACTGCAACGATCGACCTGCACCTCGATGCACGATATTCGATGCTCGTCGCTGAGTTCCTCCCCATCCGCGACAGCGTTACCCGGTGCGTTATCGACATCGACGGCTATACAGCCGCCGACAGTACGTTCCCCAAGCAGTCGCTGGTCGGGGATACGGTGATGCTCACATTCGATTACCTCACCGCAAGCCCGTCGGGAACAAGCCACGAGATACGTCTCATGGTCTATGGTGAAATAGCCGGTGAAGAACGGCTCCTTTACACCGGAGATACTTCCATTGTCGCAACGTCCGGAGGGGACGGTCGCTATGCGATCGTACTCGATTATGTGGGGCCGACTTCCGTGGAAGGAGCCATGACCATGGTGGTTTCTTTCGGAAGGGTCGGCACCGACATCGTCACCGGCCTGCTCGCGAACTACGACACGGTATTCGTCGACGGTTCGGCGTTGGGAAACAACAACGGCACAAGCTGGAAGGATGCGTTCACCGATCTCCGGCATGCGCTGACGCGTGCCCGCAACGGGCTGACGATCCTGGTCGCCGAAGGGATATATTATCCGGACTCTCTCGATCGGGATGCCAGCTTCGCCCTGAAGAACGGGGTGAGGATGTATGGCGGATATCCAAGCGGCGGCGGAGCGAGGGATACGGCGCTCTTCAGCGCTACGGTGCTGAGCGGCGCATCACACCAAAACGACATGCCGCATTATGAGGAGGGGCCGAAGAGCACCTTCAATGCAGTCGTCAAAGCGGACAACGTCGATGCCTCATGCTGCATCGACGGATTCACCATAATCGGCAGCAATAATTTCGAAATGGAGCGTGGAATGACGGTGACGGACGGAGCGCCTCTTATCCACAACTGTACATTTGCTCATAATTCCCTCATACCCGATTTTGACCTTTACGTGGAGCAGGATGTCATGGGCGCCGGACTCTACCTCATCAACAGTTCACCGGAGATCCGGGATTGTATCTTTCATCACAACGTAGTTGATGACGACGGAGCGGGAACCATACAAGTGCTTGGTGGCGCACTCTGCTCCTCCGGAGGACGTCCGAAACTTTTCGATTGCGTTTTTTATGATAATCAATGTATTGCCCCTCATACCACTTGTTCCGGTGGAGCCGTACACATGACGGAAGGAACAATGGAGAACTGCATCTATTTAAATAATAAAAGTCGTGGCGACATCGCAAACGAGGGAGCGGTTCACATCGGAAGCGGTACCATTACGGGTTGTATTTTCAAAAATGACACAGCCTTTGGCTGGAACTGGAGCCGCTCCGGCGCGGTTGGGATGGAGAAGGGCTCGATCGAGGGATGTTGTTTTTATGATAACCTATGCACCAGTATGGGAGCCTTCGGCGGCGCTGTTAGCATACGTGATGGATCTGTAGCCAATTGTTTGTTTTCCGGAAATATCAGTGACGGATTTATACATGAGGGTTATTCAGGCGCCCTCGATATCAATAATGGGAAAGTAGTCTCATGCACGTTCCTGAACAACAGCTGCAACGGGAATGATTCCGCCCGCGGTGGAGCGGTCAGGATGGTAGAGGGAATACTGGCCAACTGCACGTTTTTCGGAAACCGCTGCAGTACGCTGTATATGCAATCTTACGGCGGGGCGGTCGTCATCGAAGAGGATGCGCGACTGGTCAACTGTACCTTCCATAGCAATAAGATTACCAGCACGACCGAGTACAACCCTGATCTCATTTGCTCGGGAGGTGCGGTCGCTTTTCGTTCAAACCCCTCAAAAAGCGGCGTTTTCAACTGTATTTTTTGGGGCGACAGCGCTTGTAACTCCAGTGAAATTTACGGTTCCCCCCAATGGTTCTGGTACAATATCATTCAGAACGGCTATACCGGGGAGGGCGGTTATCATACCATCACTGACGATCCGCTTCTGAGCCCCCCCGGTGACAACGGGGGACCGGTACCTACGATCGCAATCGCCCCGGACAGTCCGGCGCGAAATGCCGGATATGTGCTTTACTCCGAGGATGATAACGTTTTCGTCGACGCACGCGGGTTTCCGCGAAGCGACGGTAAACCGGATATCGGCGCATTCGAGATTCAATAGCACGGCATTTCCGGGAAGATCCCTGTTTTCTTGGGTGCGGCCTCAATTCTAGGCACGATATTTGTTTGACATTTGCTAATCCTTCCGGTAAAATATATATAGGGTTATCAACAAGTTAGGACTCTACCCGAAAGGATTCAGCAAATGTCATTCAACAAAATACTTTCTGCCGCAACGGAAGCATTTAAACAAAATTTCAGTACAATGTGTCGAAATTCGGACAATATGGTTCGCAAAATAGACAACGAGACATTCAACAGGATGGTGATTATGCTCATGGATGCGGCCCGTGCCGCAGGAGTGGCCGGTCTTGAAGAATATCTCATTGTGAAAGCGATTAAGTCAAGCTTTTATTTACGGCAAAACATATCTTTTTCTCAAAAAATTCCTGTCCGCGACCTCCGCGAAAATTCGTGATGCGGGCCGGAAGAAGATCCCGGCCACTGCCGTGGCCGGGAGGAGTCGCATATCAGCCGGGCTCAGGCATGCTTCGCGCCTTCAGCGCTTGCCGGGGATTCCTGCCTGGTGGCTATTGCCTCTCGACTCCTGTTTCCTTTCTCCTGTCTACTGACAGCCGACTGCCGACATCCTGTCTCCGATCGAGATGGCAAGCATTTTCCCCAATTCATATCCCTTGGTGTAAAGCTCCGGTGTGATTTTATTAGCGAA
>CAZGVZ010000086.1:0-3196 GCA_964529145.1 uncultured Fibrobacteraceae bacterium
TGAAAAAGCCCTGAAAGAAGAGGAAATTAGTCACCACCAGATAAACCGTGATGAACACGTAGGCGATCGGCGATATGAAAAAGGATTTGAACTCCTTTTTGAAAACGGCAAGTACGTTATCCATTATTATCCCCTGGTTAACTGTGTGAACACTTCTTCAAGGCTGGCGGCCTCATGCTTCAATTCCGAGAGGCTCCAACCCTTGTCGACGACGCATCTGAAGATCTGTTCCCCGATGTCCTCCCTGTCACCCACCACGATTTCCGCGGAAAGCCACTCTCCCTCGACTCCGGTGATATCCACGACGGAGACTCCCGGAATCGCCCTGAACGCAGACGTCGCGTCTGTGCGGTCGGCCTTCACTTTTGCAACAAACCGGTTTCCCCGCGTCGACCGGGAAGTCAATTCATCCGGAGTACCGCTGGCAACGATCTGGCCGTCGTTTATGATGAGGATGCGGTCGCAGGTCGCGCTCACCTCTGAGAGTATGTGCGAACAGTAAATGACCGTTTTCTCCTGCCCCATTTTCTTGATCAGGTTACGTATATCGACGATCTGGTTGGGATCGAGACCGGACATCGGTTCGTCAAGAATCAGCAGGTCGGGGTCGTGCATCATCGCCTGCGCGAGCCCCACGCGCTGACGGTATCCCTTCGAAAGCTTTCCGATCTGCCTTCCCGCCATTTTGGACAGACCGCATGTCGAGAAGAGCTCTCTTACACGGGTCGCCCGCCGTTCGCCCCTGATACCCCTGATTTCCGCGACGAATTTCAGGTATTCCTCGACTGTCATGTCGTTGTAGAGCGGATTGTTCTCCGGAAGATACCCGATTTTCCTGCGGACATTGAGACTGTCGGCCGCGTTATCGCGACCGTCGACCAGTATGGAACCGGAAGAGGGCGGGATGAAGCACGTGACCATTCGCATCGTGGTCGTTTTTCCGGCTCCGTTGGGTCCGAGAAAGCCGAAAATCTCTCCTTTACGAATCTGGAAGTCGAGGTTCTTCACTGCATGAACATCGCCAAACTTCTTGTCGAGGCTCTTCACCTCCAACATAAATGCTGTGTTCGTTGAACTCATACGTACCACCATGATTAAAGACTTATAATGAAATGGATATGTAAGAAAATCGATCGAGTTAAGGGCATAATATGGTTTTCGGGGACCTGATTGTCAACGAAATCGCCGCGTCCCGTTCCGGATTTTCCTCATTCCGGAAAACCAATTACGAAAAGGTGAAAAGAATATTGTATGACCTGTTTCATTCTTCTTCATCCAGACCAAAAAGACTCCCCGACAGGGGATCGTGCCCCGAGTGCAGGAGTCGATCATTACTCTGCGGCAGGAGGATTTACCTGGTTTTCTTCACCCGTAAGTGCGTTCCTTGGAAAGCCCCTGATCCCTTATACGATCCCGCACCGGAGGACCACCGCAGGCCGGGAGGGAGGTGTTCGTATCCTCAGGTATTGTTCTCACGCCCCACGGGAGAAGGGGTACAATCAACTACCACGGCTAAAAGCCGTGGTCTGGCTTGAGCGGGCCAAGCGGTACAATGGAAACAGTGCGAAGCACTGGACTCCTTACGCTTCAAGAATGGCAATGACACCGCCCGCGAAAAGACAGCCGGGCGTCCTGCGCCCGAGGTTGCTGTCCTGCCCACGCCCCCTTCCGGCCGTGGTCTCATTGTGTGAATCCGGAAGGGGTTCCACGATATTCTTACCTGGGCAGGTGATCGAACCGAAATGTATCTGGGAAAAAGGGGATCGCCGATCCCCTTTAAAAATCATATTCGCGAGCGTTACTATTCGGTCTTTTTCGCATCCTGAATCTGAACGCGAAGGTCCTGCGATAATTTTTTAATGTTCTGGAGGCTTTTACGCGCGCGGGTACCCGCGGATTTGTTGCCACGTTCGAATTTTTCATACTCCTGCTTCAGAACCTCGATTTCATCCAGAAGCGCCTGAATGCTCATACTTTCCTCCTTATACGAGTTGATGGTGCAGTACAACCGTTTTAAAAGTATCTTTACCCCGGTTACAACAACAAAAATATTTCCAATAATTCGCTGGGACTGAAGGATTCGTAACCGGTACCGAGAATACAGGTAAAATCATGATGTAAATCCGTTGATCCGCCTCCCGCTACCAGTTGAAGGCGAATCACACGGACTTCTTTAATATTATTCGTGCCGATTGGTCCGCGCTACAACAATATCCTTTTTCTTCATCATTTTAATGGTTTTTTTGCGTTTTTGGGCCTTCAGAAGTTCAGTCCGCATTGCAGGGAGTGCTGCGGGGCAGGCAAACCTGCGAACAGGGGCTATTCAAAAACGGTGAGACAGTGCATTCCCCAGGGGGAGATAAATTGATAGAGCTGAGGCGCGAAGCGGACCATTTCCCGTACGAACCACTCCCGGACCTTCTCGGAGGTCTCCTTGCCGTCAATCACGCGGGCGTTCTGTCCCACCCCGGTGATCGAGCGCAGGTACGAAAGCGCATCCTCCCGGGTGCCGAGCGTGTCTACGAGTTTTTTCAGCAGCGCCTGTCTTCCGGTGAAAATGCGTCCGTCCGCCAGAGGCAGCAATGAATCCAGAGGCAGGTCGCGGGCCGTTGCGACATCGTCCACAAACTGGAGATGAGTATCGTCGAGCAATTCCTGTATCATCCTGCGTTCCGGATCACTCATCGGCCGATAAGGATTGGCAAGGTCCTTGAAGTCACCGGATTTGAAGGTGCGCATCTCGATACCTATTTTCTTTGCCAGATCCTTGTAAAGAGGCACCGTCATGATGACACCGATGCTTCCGGTGAGTGTACCCGCGTCCGCGAAAATCCGCTGCGCCGCGCAGGCTACGTAATAGCCACCTGATGCAGCGACGTTCCCCATGCTGGCGACCAGTGGTTTTCCGCATTTCCGAAACCGGGCAACTGCCTGGTAGATCTCCTGCGAGGGAGCTGTCGCTCCCCCGGGCGAATCGATCCTCAACAGGACTCCCGCAACCAGGTTGTCATCCATGAACTGCTGAAGCTGTTTCACTATGTTTTCCGACTCGAAAATCGCACCTTCAATGCGAACCTGGCCGATTTTCCTGAAACCGACACCGCCGCTTGCGCCTGAACCGAAGCGGGCAAGAATAATCATTAATCCGACCAAGACAGGGGCCATGAGGAAACGAAGCAGTATGACCCGTTGAAAT
>CAZGVZ010000086.1:3206-9388 GCA_964529145.1 uncultured Fibrobacteraceae bacterium
AGCACCGATGTGGACCGGAGACCGTTGTATTCGTATAGTTTCTCGACCGGTATTCCGAAAGTGTGCGCGATGCTCCAGAGGTTGTCCCCGTTTTTCACCTTATAATATACCACATCTTCCGTAGCGGTCTGAGCGGTTTTCCCGCCGGCCGGGGAGTAAGGGATGAACAGTGTGTCTCCCGGACGGATCAGAACCGGTTGAGCGAGGTTGTTCAGCTCCCGAATCCGGTCCACATCAACGGAAAAATTCCTAGAAATTCCGAAAAGGTTATCCCCCTGAACGACGACATAGGTGATGCAGCCCAGCGGAGCGGATGATGTTTTCGCTGCGATCTGTATCCGACCGCCGGTGATCCGCAGCGTATCGCCGGGATGTATGACAGGCTTTTCCGGATCGAGGTCGTTGATACGGCAGAGATCCCGGACCGGCACAGAAAAACGCCGGGCGATCCTGTACACGTTATCGCCGCGATGCACGATATACCGTTCCATCGCCGCAACCTGTTTGCCGTTTGCGGTCCGTTCACCGGGCCCTTTCGCGTCCACGGAATTGCGGGTGTAGATTGAAAGGATCTGCCCCGCATCGATTCTCGAACTCGCGCGACGATTCCACCTGCGTATCTGTTCGGGTGTGACGCCGAAGAGCTCCCCCAGACGCCACAAGGTATCTCCGGGTTTCACCTCATAGACGATATGTCTGCCGTCTGGGGGTATATCCCCGGCAGCATCGGAAATGTCTCCACTCTCAACCTGCTCCTCGAGGGACACCTGCGGGTAAGCTGCCTTTGCCGGAAGAGGGATGAACAGGTACTTTCCCGCGACTATTCTCGTTCCGCGCATTCTGTTTACCGACTGTATTCCTTCCACCGGGATTCTGAATTTGCGTGCAATTGCGCCGAGGTTGTCGCCCGGCCGAATCCTGTAACGATGCCAGCGCGCCTTTTTCTCTTCAGGCAGTTTGGCGTGATAGTCCCTGAACCTTCCCGCATAACCCGGGGGAAGATAGAGGCGAACGTCACTCATGTCTGGAGGAGTGCACCAGTGCAGAATATGAGGATTGAGACTCCGGAGGGTGTCGTAGGCGATTCCCAGGTTCTGTGCCGTCTCCCGCAAGTCAAAACAGTCGCTCACAAATACAGTGTCGAAGGGAATGGTATCCCCATGGGGATTTTCGGCGAAAAAACGGTCGGAGTTCTTTACAATAGTCATCGCGGCGAGACGCAACTGCCAGTAGTCGTTCGTTCCGCATTGGGCCATCGCGCGTGAGATGCCGCCTTCCCCGCAATTGTATCCCGCCAGGGCAAGATGCCAGTCCCCAAAGTCCTTGTGGAGCTTCTTGAGGTAACGGATGGCCGCTTCTGTAGCGCTCACCGGGTCGCGCCGCTCATCGATCCAGTAATTGGCACGTAGCCCGTACCGTTTTCCTGTGCTCCTGATGAATTGCCATATACCCGATGCATGCGCCCGGGAATACGCTTTGGGATTGAATCCGCTTTCAATCAACGGAAGGTACGCCAGATCACCGGGAAGTCCGCTGTCGACGAACATCTTCTTCATGAAAAGAAGATAATTCGACGACCGTTCCCGCCACCGTTCAACCGTCATGCCGTTTCTGGTGATATAGTAAAAAAGCGCCTTCTGGACTCTGTTGTTCCACACAACCGGTACGTCGTACACAACCCCCGACCGGTTGACCAGTCCCGCGACGGCCATACTGTCCCTCCGGGAATAGTGGAGCGAATCGAGGGACGAAAGCATCCTCTGCTGGAAAACCTGATGCGCGATCTCCTCGGGTATCGCGATCGAATCGGGCATCATGCTGCTATAAATGAACACCAGTTCACTTTTATAGGAATCGATATCACGAACACTGTCTTGAGAAAACTGGTCACCGGCCTCATCGAGAAGCGAAAGCACTCTCCTGAAAATCGAATCGGATTCCCTGAAAGAATGATTATTACAGAGTAGAACCGCCTGCCCCACAAGCTTCTCTATCAGTTCAAGCTCATTGTCGAAGGGAGTTTCCGGGTGCGGAACCTCGATCTCCGGAATTTCGGAAGCTACGATGACGGGCCGGATCACCCGGGGCTCCCCGATTTCGGGTGTTCGGTTCACGGTAGATACGCACCCGGACACGATTGCACAGAAATAAACCGTGCCGATTAAAATGGTTTTACTACGGTCCCTGCAAGATGAATGCACGTTACGAATCCGTTCCTTCTATGTTCTATGACCGGCGCCAAGCGACTTCTCGCCGATGCCGCAGAGAGCGGCACAGTCCACGCTGCGCATTTTTTCATCGAGAAAAACACTTGAAACCGGTGCGGTTGCTTTAACGGTTAATTATACCATATGCAGGGGGATATATCAATATCACATGAGGAGTTATGTGGTGTCTGTCCGGAAGCATTCATTGATTCCACACTCGATGAACCTGATTGGCTTTTGGTGCGCCGAAAGCGTACGGCATAACAGCCCGGCCGGTATGCTTCGCGCCTGCGGTACTTGTCATTTCGATTCCACTCCGGATGAAACCTCGGGGCAGGATGCAGAAAAGGGGAGTTCGGACGGACACTACTTCGGTATTTCCGAATACGACGATTCAACGAAGGATCTGCCGGAAAGAATGTTTCTGGTGAACAGAAGGCCACCCCTGGTCTTACAGTCGGCGGCTGCGGATTTGAGTTTTTTCTTGAGATGGGTCTTTGCGGAACCGCAGTAGTTCACGTACATGCGTGTCTTCAGGGGACAGTTCAGGTAATGGGCACAGCTCACACATGCAATTTTCGAGTACAGCATTTCCATCCCTTCTTTAGAAATCCTGATTGATCGAAAAACCCGGCATGTATAGTATACCTCACTACAGAATGTATGTCAAGAAATATATACCCTTCCCCTTGTGGTATGGTTTTAGGGCACTTCCTGGATTCAGTATTGTGATGAGCCGAGCGAAAAGGATGTAGGCCAGGCGCATGGTAAGACCTGCTATGACCTCCAAAGGCAGCGAAGCCCGCGGCTAATAAAACATGGGCGCGATAAAAGAATGCTCCCCTGCGGATCACGGGTAAGTGGAGCCGGTAAAAAGGTTACACTATTCAGACCTGCGCCGGTACGGAAACGCTTCTCTTCGTGGGTGAGATCGCCGAACCGACGCCCCACATGGAAATGGCGTGGGTCGGACAGACACTGAGGCATATGCCGCACCCGATGCACCTATCCTTGTCGATCGAATGCCGCTGATCCTTTTCACCTGAAATCACGTCTGAAACGGGACAGACGCCGATGCATGCGGTACACCCGTTGCATTTGGTATCTATGTTCGCTTTGGACCTGGTCTTGACAAGATCGGTAAAGCAACGGGAAGGACATTTATATGCAGCCGGAATGAAGTTTTCTTCTTTGGTGTAATCGAGTACCGGGAGATTGTTTTCCATCGCGATCGCTCCGGAGGGAGTCGCTTTGACGCACAGTGTGCAGGCCGTGCAGCCCACCGAACAATATTTTTTCACCTTGGCTCCCCGGTCGTGGTTAGAGCACGCGAGGAAAATTTTATGAACCTTGGGAATCAATGAAATGATACTCCGAGGGCAGGTCTTGATGCACTTTCCGCACCCCGTACACTTTTCGGGATCAACCACCGCCACCCGTTCGGGCGTGATATGTATCGCATTGAACGGACATACCCGTACACAGCTCCCCAAACCTAAGCATCCGTCCTGGCATACCTTGGATCCGTTTCCCACCAGCACCGCGGCATGACAGTCTTCGATTCCTTCATACAGGGATCTTTCCAATGCATTGTCGATGCCGCCTTTGCAGTGTACCACCGCCATGAACGGCTCGGAAATTTCTGCCGAAACGCCGAGAATATCGGCGATCGAATGCGCCACCTTCGATCCGCCGGGAATGCATCCGGACGGATCGGCTTTGCCTTCAACCACCGCTTTGGCGTATCCGCTGCATCCTGGATACCCGCACGCCCCGCAATTCGCCCCGGGCAGTACGGCAATAACCTGTTCGATGCGCGGATTCACGTACACCTGTAATTTTTTCGACGCTATCGCAAGTCCCACTCCGAAAAACAGCCCCACGGAACCGACGACGATGACGGGAAGAAGCAACTCGATAGGCACGCTCATCCTCCAGATGCTGGAAAAAAATTCAAACCGGAAAAACCCAGAAACGCGAGCGCCATCAGACCCGCCGAGATAAAGCGCGAGCAGCATTTCCGCCCTTTGGGAACAGATGAAAAGGTGGTTTTTTCACGAATACCCGCCATAAGCAGCAGCGCGAGGCTGAATCCCACTCCCGACATTATCCCGTTGAGCAGGCTTTCCACAAAAGTATACGGCGCCCCGCTCGTCTGGTTGATGCCGGTATTGATTATCGCTACCCCAAGCACCGCGCAATTCGTGGTGATGAGCGGAAGAAAGATGCCTAGGGACTCATAAAGAGCGGGAGAATATTTTTGAAGCGCCATTTCGACCAGTTGTACAAGCCCCGCAATGACGAGAATGAAAACGATCGTCTGCAGATATCCGATATCATAACGGAGCAGCACATATGTATTGATGATCCAGGTAAAACCAGACGCGATCGCCATGACGAAGATAACCGCCATCCCCATACCTGCGGCACTCGACAGTTTTTTCGAAACTCCGAAAAAAGGACATAGACCGAGAAATCGTGAAAGCACGAAATTGTTGATGAATATCGCACCGATGGAGATCTCTATCAGACCTGCGGGATTGACCATTTTCTATGCGCCTTTCTTTCGATTGCCCAGGTGATTGATGATTCCCATCACGAATGCGATCGTGAAAAAACCGCCGGGTGCCAGAATGAATACGGTCATCGGCTCGTATCCGGGCATAAATTTCAAGCCCAGCAGTTTGTTGCTCCCCAGAATTTCACGAAATACACTCAGAATACCGAGAGCGAAAGTAAAACCCAGTCCCATGACCACGCCGTCGATCAGTGATGAACCGATGCTGTTCTTCGAAGCAAAGGCTTCGGCTCTCGCGAGGATTATGCAGTTGACGACGATCAGGGGGACGAATATGCCGAGCTGACGATCGAGCGCCGGCAGGTACGCCTTCATAACGAGTTGCACGATCGTAACGAAGGTGGCGATCACGATTATGAAGCAGGGAATCCGTACCTTGTCCGGGATCACCTTCCTCAGAAGCGATATGATGACGTTCGAGCAGGCCAGAACGAAAGTTACCGCCATCCCCATGCCGACACTGTTCTCCAGCGTGGTACTGACCGCCAGTGAAGGACATAGGCCTATCGCCAGTACGAGAATGGGGTTCTCGACGATGATTCCCCGTTTTATCTCCTTGAATATCATCGCTTATCCTCGAATCGCCTTGAGGTACGTCTGAGCTTTCATCGTAAGTCCTCGTGCTACCGCACGGGTCGAAATCGTCGATCCGGTAATCGCGGTAACGCTGTTGTGGTCTCTTAGTGAGCTGCGCTCCTTCTCATCGAGACGGTGCCATTCGCCCACTGATTTGTCGATCTTGATGGGGTGAGTGATATCGATGCCCTTGAACTGCTCCGAAAACCAGGGATCGGACCGCTCTTTCGGCCCGCCCAATCCGTTCCAGAAATATTTTTTCGATATCACCTCCTGCATCCTGGTACCCAGTCCCGGGGTTTCGTTCTGATCGAGCACGGTCATACCCTCGATGATCCCTTCGGCCGTGGTACAGACCATGTAATTGATCGCGCTGGAGTACCCTCTGCTGGAAACCCTGAACGCGTACACTGTGTCGCTTCCGGAAATGCCGGTCCAGTAGGTCAGCGAATCGGCCGGAGAGATGGGAGCGGTTTTTCTCTCGATGGAAACTCCGGCGGGCATGATCCTCTGCAGCGCCTCCTGCTGGCTCGCTTCCTGCTGTGCCACGATGCGCCTTGCCGTTTTGGAATTGGTAAACGCGACCAGCAGTGCCGCGACACACGAGATCACGGTAAGCACGACGACCATTTTGAGGAGATCAATCACTATGCAGCACCTTTCCATAAATCCTGGGCCTTGTGTATTTCTCGATCAACGGTACGAAAAGGTTCATGAGAAGAATCGAATACGAGACACCCTCGGGGTAGCCTCCGAATTTTCTGATCACGAAAGTGAGCACGCCGCACCCCGCGGCGAACACGATCTTGCCTTTGGCTGTA
>CAZGVZ010000086.1:9398-10814 GCA_964529145.1 uncultured Fibrobacteraceae bacterium
GAGAAAAAGCCCTCCGGCGAGAATCTGATAAAATGGCACGATGATCGCTCCGGAGGTGAAATGGGCGCCGGTGCCGTTGAACACCCAGCTCAGGAAAAAGACGGTTCCGATATACACGAGCGGTATCCGCAGGGAAATGATACGTTTATACAGCAACAACACGCCCCCCAGAAGAAGCGCAAGAGCGGAGGTCTCGCCCAGACACCCTCCCACATTACCGATGAATAGATCCGACAGCGCATCCTGGAAATCGAGCGCCTGGAAACTCCCCTCCGCCATGGCCGATTTGAATTGGGCGAGCGGCGTTGCCGCGCTCAGTCCGTCGATGCCCGAGAGCGACCCGTACCTGGTGGGCCCGAAGCTGGTCATGGCCGAAGGATAGGCGGCCATCAGAAACGCCCTGCCCGCGAGAGCCGGATTGATGAAATTGGCACCCAATCCTCCAAAAGCCATTTTACCCACTCCGACTGCGAAGGCCGACCCGATCGCAACCATCCACCACGGCAGTGCGGAAGAAACATTGAAGGCGAGAAGAATCCCAGTGACCACAGCACTGAAATCCCCGAGCGTGTGGGGCTTCTTCAACAGGTGAATGGCGAAGTACTCGGTAAGCACCGCGGAAACGACGGAAACCATGGTAAGCACGAGCGCCCGCATTCCGAAAAACATCACTCCAGCGACAAGCGAGGGAATCAGGGCGGCAATCACCCATATCATGATATCGCGCACCGATTCCCGGTGACGAATGTGGGGCGAGGAGGCCAGGTGTAGCTTTGCGGATGACAATCCATCCGGTTTTGCCGATCCGCTTTCGGCGGTCTTCGTTTTTACTTCCAGTTCATTGCTCATGGTAGTCGATCCCCGTACCGCTCAAGACTTCATGGCCGCAGCTGCACGACGCCTGGCCTGTACATGATATTTCCCCAGTTTCATCAGATGCACCAGATTGATTCCCGCCGGACACACGAACGCGCACGAACCGCACTCCATGCAGTCCAGGACATTCCACTCATCCGCTCCTTCATAATCTTCTTTTTCAATATATTTGGCTATTCGGGAGGGAATCAGATGGACCGGACAGGCATGCACGCAACGTCCGCAGTTGATGCAGGGATACGCGCGCAAAGCCGGTGTGGTCTTTGTGAGCGCGAGCAGTCCGGAGGTGGTCTTTACCACCGGAACGCTCATGTCGGATAGGGCGAGGCCCATCATCGGACCTCCCATCACCACCTTCTTCAACAACTGCACCTTGACTGCGCAGGACTCCAGAAGGAGTTGAACCGGAGTTCCCACACGGACCGACAGGTTTTTCGGCTGACCTATACCGGGCCCGGTAACCGTCACCACCCGCTCATAGAGCGGAACGCCTCTTTTGATCGCATCGCAGATCGCCACCGCAGTCCCGACGTTCTGAAC
>CAZGVZ010000087.1:0-7414 GCA_964529145.1 uncultured Fibrobacteraceae bacterium
ACCGTTGTGACCATCGCTTTCGCAGCCGAAAACTCCGCCTTGAGCCTTTCCCTTTCGTCGTCGCCGGTATTTCCGTCGTAATAGCGTACGACCATCTCCTTCATCGCAGCGATTCCGTTGAAAACCTGCTCTCCCGCGGATACTGCGACATCCATGAGAGCCATGCCTTCCTGGATCCCGCCAAGTACGACTCCGTTCGAATCGCTCTCCCGTTTCATGCGTTCGCCGTGAAAATAATCCGGAATGCCATCCGATGGAGTGTTGACCCGCTTTCCCGAGGCGATACGGACGAGCGACTCCATAAGAGTCGTCCTGTTTGACACAGTAAATAATCCTATACGCGCCGCGGCAACCGAAAGCGCTGTTCCGGTGAGCATATCCCGCCTCCCTCGTGTTTTTCCGTTGCGTCTTACCGCACTCGCGGTACCGCCTCCGGAGACCGCTTCCCCACGGTTCCGGCGCATCGTACCGCAACGCGGTACTGCTGTTCTTGTCTTTATTCGTACAACTTCAAAAGACTGTTCTGCAGAATATTTCCCTGTGCCAGCATGGCGATGCCAGCCTGCTGTCTCACCGAAAGATCCAGCATCGCGCTCGCTTCCTCCGCCTCATCGATATCGGTGATCAGGGATAGAACCGCCTGTTTGCTGTTTATTATCGTATCGGTAAGCTGCAGCTGCCGGTCCGCGACCCCATCGTAGGCTTTCGCTTCCGAAAGATATGTAAGCATGCTGTCGATTTCCGTCTGTATCTGCGTATCGGCATCCTCCGCATCGATGGTGAGGCCGGCTTCCATGCTTGCAATATCGGTAAAATTCATGGTGATCGAACCGGCACCGTCGGGATCCAGGCTGACCGATGCGATATCAACACCGCTCGATGTCACCAGATGACCATCGACATTTGTGCTGGAAAGCGCTTTTGAAACCTGAGTTTTGAGCGCGTTGAATTCCGACTCATATTCGGCCTGCAAATCGGCATCACCGGTGCCGGCGTACTGCTGCACCAGGCTTTTCATTTCGGCAAGATCTTCGTAGATCGCGCTCGCGGTGTCTACCGCGGCGGTAGTATACGCTTTGAAGCCGGTAAGTTCCTCCCTGACCCGCCGGTATCCGCCGATATCGGCTTGCAGGTTCCTTGAGCGGATAAAACCGATGAAATCCTCTGATGCGTTACGGAATTTTTTTCCGGAAGCGATTCGGGCGAGGGCTTCCGAGAGGGCGTTGGCGTTTGCGTTATAAGCGGAAACAATACCGGAATAGACAGATCCTGCCGATCCTACCATTGGACACCTCCCTTGTCGTAAGAACAACTTCCATGTCATCCGGCCGGAGCTTCCCTTTCCGTTCGGACGATAATCGCGGGCGCACTTCCGCCTTTTTCTTTTTCGGCACAAACCCGAAAAACTTTAATAAATATTTTCACATTTTCTCACCCTGCGCTGTTCCGGACCGGTGCTTGTCACTCTCCATGCCACATGGCCCCGTGGCGGCCCCTTGAGTGCGGCACTCTCCGTGAAGCTCGAACGCGCGGAGCTGTACCCTTCAGTCATCATGCCATCCTCGCCGCGTCCCAATTTAACAGGATTGTTTCCGGACGAACGTACAGGACCCTCAATATATTCAGTTCTGCAATGAGCCCGGGCGAAATGATACGGGCGAGGCGCATGAGAAAGCCATATTATTATTATTGAAAATATGGCCGCCGAATGCAACGAAGCCTGCATGGTTTGCAGCCGGGCGGAATAAAAAATGAATTCTTGGAGGTACCCTATATATTTTTCCACTGTACTCTTACCTGCGATCGAGGTATGATGTATGGTTCACACCGTTCAACTGCCCGGTATTACTGAAACCTGGTGCCATGAATGGGAAAATGTCATGTTCCGCGATCGAATTAATCAATATCGTGTGAATCAATGATAAAAACCGTCGAATGTCGGGCGTACGCCGTTGTCTATGCCGTAATTTTCCTCTTTTTACCTTCCGGGATCGACGCGGAGGAATCGCCCTGCTTTCATTTCTGGGATGACCGGCTGTCGCACGCTTTGAGCCAACGTGCGGAATTCTTTGACCCGGTTCTCCCCGACACTGCGGGAATCGACATAACCTCCTGGGATATCCCCCTTCGTCAAAAAGTCCTGGCAAAAGCCACCGAAACCGAGAGTTCAGTCTGGAGCTGTTTTGCTACCGGAATCCTGTACCATCTGAATGGTGATCCCGCCGCGAACCGTTTCTTCCTACGCGCACTCGACCTTACCCGGGATGATCCGGGCGGCACCTGGCTTCTATTTGTCGAATTCGACAGGTACGACATTCCAGACTGGACCGAAAAAGCGCTGACGCGGATCGAGCGGCAGCTTTTCACCGCGGGGGCTGTTTCTTCCGGGATTCTGTCACGACAACTGCTCCATTACGGATTTCTAAACAAGATGAGGCACGAGGAAGATAGAGCTCTTCTTTACTTTAAATGGGCTCACCGCCTGAACCCCCATGAAACGACCGCACTGTCCCAGACTTTTTTCATGACCTTTCCTTCCCGGCTTTCGGAGGCGTTCCGGACGGTTGCCGACATACTTACGGTGCTGAAGAACTCATGGACCGCACAACTCGATTTCGCGAAAAGGTCTTATGACTGGTTCAGACATACCGTGCTGTTCTTTATGGTGATCACCATGCTTTTTTTCTGCATCAAATACCTGCCCAAGGCAGTTCATGGCCTATCTCACCTCTATCCCGGAAACGTATCCGTCGGACTGCGTGCCTCCTGTGCTTCAGCTGTGGTCATTTCCTTTGTGTCTTTTGGAATTCTGCCCTTTTTCTGGCTGCTCACTTTCCTGATCTGGCGATTTCTGTCGAAACCGGAAAAGATCATGCTCGGCATCATAGTGGCATTCATGGTCCTCACTCCAGTCGATGCATTTCTGACCGATCGATTCAATCACGCCGTTGATCCTCATGGACCCATCATGCGACTCTCGGAATCGATCAGCGAAGGAACATCTCCCAATCTGGGAAGCACCCCATCGGACAGCTGTTCACTACCGGAGTGTCTCGGCACCGCAGTACGTGATCTGAAAAGCGAAAGTCCTGTCCGTGCATTGCCCCGCATCAACCGTCTCCTCCGATCTTACCCTACAGATCCTTTCATCCTTAACCTCAAAGGCATTTCCCATTACCTGTCAGGGTCAACCGATTCGGCCGCGATATGGTTCAAAAAAGCCATTAATTCGGACCGTAACGACCTTGCCGCCAATTACAACCTTGCACAATGTCATCTAAGCGGCAATGACCCCTCGAAAGGCATGGACCTGCTCAAAGGCGCCTCGAACCTCAATCCGCAATACATCAACAGATTCATTCAAGACAACGATCGCCATTTTTCCGCGCAATGGCCCAGGCTGCGACAGGTGATATTTCCGGATTTTACCCCCGACCGGTTCTGGAGCCGCATATTCCTCGCGGGTAGGAGGGATCCCGACTCGGTACGCGCTGTCTGGGGTCTTTCCTTCTTCGGTTTTACACCCCGGGTATCGTCGCTGGTTTTTCTGGTGTTGTCCGGCATCCTTATCTTTTTGCATGTGAGGTCCGCCGGAGATCCGAAGATTCGCAGGCTGTTCGAATGTAAATATTGCGGGAAGACAATCTGCAGGAGGTGCACGACGGGCCTTCTTTGCTCGTCGTGTTACCGTTCGACCCGATTCCTCAAAGATCGCACCAGGCTCGAGCATGCCAGGGAGCGTATCGTCCGGCGCAACTCCCTTCAGCGATCGCTGCGCAATGCATGCCTGAGCCTGGCCGTTCCGTTCGCGGACACGTTTTTGGAAAAACAGCGTCTGCTACTTGCCGCAGCCTCGTTTGCCGCTACATCCGCGGTATACTCCTACTGGCATGTGGCGGTGAACGCGCGTACTCCCGACTGGATGACACTCCGTGAGAGGGGCATCCTTATCTTTCTGCCGCTTCTTTTTCACTCGTTCTGTATCATACGGTATCTTCCGGTATGCATCAAAACACTCGGCTCACTCCGATCGGTGCTATTCACCGGGAAGGAGAAAACAGATGGTACTTAGCGGAACACTTCGGGAATTCATACTTGCGGACGTGCTCCAGCTCTTGACACAGCAAAAGGTTACGGGGAAACTGCTGCTGAACACGGGTCGCGCCGAGGGATATATCCTTTTTTCCGAGGGAAATGTCGTATCCGCAGCGAACGATCAGGAATCATTCACCACCAAACTGTTTCATTATCTGACGATAGTGCAGAGTCAACCAAAAAACAAGGTAAGGGAACTGTTTTCACTCCATGAGGAAAAAGCGGCAGATCTGACCTCCTCCCTCGAACAAAAAGGTGTTCTCACCCATCAGGAACTCGAATCCTACGCGACAACAGTGGTTCTGGATATCGCATGCACCCTTTTTCTCTGGACATCCGGGAATTACCGTTTCGACTCTCTTCGCACGGTCGATCAATTCGTTCCAGCCGGAATCTCCATACCGGTCGAAAACATCGTGATGGAAGCGATGCGAAGGATAGATGAGTGGCATCGAATGCGTGAGGCCATTACCGAAGAGAGCATTTTCGTGCATACTGGCAACGTTCCGGACACATCCGACGAGCGGAATCCGATCGAGGACCCAACCTCCTTCCTGTACGAACGGATCAACGGAACATCTCCGGTCAAATCGCTTCTGAAGGATTCGTTTCATTCGGAATACAAGATTTATGAATCTTTGTTCAAACTCTTCAATGACGGTCTGATCCAGCCCCACTCCGACACAGTCACGAGATCGATCCGTGCGGCACTGCAGAAGAAGGATGCGGACGCTTTAGCCGCAACGACGATGCCGCCATTTTTCTCGCTAATGATCTCCGCGGTGTGTATTCTTCTGATAATCCTGGCTTCCCTGCTCTTCCGGGGGGTTTTGTTATCCGGTCTCACCGTCAGTTCTACGATCAGAAAAAACGAAATGCTTTTTTTGTCCTCCCAAGAGCGTTATCGGGACGCTCAGCGCTATTTCCAGACGCAACACCTCACTGCACCGCCATTGTCCGACGATCGTGAACTCAGCGGCTATTCATTTATCACTAAAAGGGATATCCTGTATCTCTCGCTGAAAAGAAGCTTGGATATGAACCGGGATGAACGTTATAATCAATGAGTCGGAAAAACTGATGCGGGAAGACAGGATTGGTTGCATACTCAACATTATTGGAACTATATTTCCTTGGTATCATAGCGTTTCCATAATATGTCGATACGATAATAAAGCCGATGTTCTCAACAGAAGGACGTTTTCATGGCATCAATTAATTATGCGGCTAGAGAGATAAACGTCAAAATCGTTTATTACGGGCCGGGTCTTAGCGGAAAAACCACGAACCTGCAGGTTATCCACCGGAAGGTCCCCCCTGAATTCAAGAGCGACATGGTTTCTCTGGCGACGGAAACCGACAGGACGCTTTTTTTCGATTTCCTGCCCCTTGATTTAGGAAAAATCAAGGGGTTCGCGACGAAATTCCAGCTCTATACCGTTCCGGGACAGGTGTACTACAATGCCACCAGAAAGCTCGTCCTCAGGGGCGTTGACGGAGTGGTGTTCGTGGCCGACAGCGGGCAGGATAAAATCGATGAAAACCTCGAGAGTTTTCAGAATCTGGAGGACAACCTCGCGGAATATGGATACAAACGCGAAAACATTCCCATCATAGTCCAGTACAATAAACGGGACCTCCCCAACGCTCTCCCGGTGGAGGATCTCAACCAATACATTAACAAATATAATCTCCCATGGAGCGAGGCGGTCGCCAACAAAGGAATCGGGGTTTTCGATTCTCTGAAGCTCATCGGTAAAATCGTCATCGACTATCTTAACAAAAAGTATTCCCGCGGCCCGCGGTCCGCCGCACCCGCAACCCCTCCGGTGCAGAGGATGCCACCGCCGATTCAGCGAGCCGTGCCCCGGCAGTCTCCTTCGCACAATGCCCCTCCGGTCATGTATCCGCAGCAGATGCGTCCACCGATGCAGCCGCCCATGGGCATGAATCGAGGCGGAGGCGGATTCAACCCGCAGCAGATGCGTCCGCAGCAGTTCGCGCCGCAACAGCAAGGACCTGCGGGTCAGTTTCCCGGGGAATCGGAATTCGTTCCTCCTGTGCAGCAATCGCCGCGGCCTCCGGTCCGGCCCCAACCGCAGGCTCCACGCAGGGCTCCGGCGCCTCCTGCAATGGAAACCGGTTATAACGAGCATGTCACTTTCGAACCGCAGCAATCACAGGGTATGCCCGGAGCTAATGCGTCTGAGGCTCCCTTGAACCAGGATGACTACTATAATTACGGATCGATCGATATCGAGCCGATGGGCCGGCAGCAGGCCCCTTCATCTCCTTCCCGGCAGTACGACCCGGGGTACGACCCTTCGCAGGCACCCCAGATGCAGTCTTCCGGCGGATTCGATTCTTCCGGAAAGACCGATCTGGACCTCGAAATCGAAAGATATCAGCGTGAAATCGAAGAAAAACAACGACGGATGCGCACTTCAGGTGGCGCGGGAGGAAATCCCTCTCCCCAGCAGCCATATGTTCCTTCGGCTCCCCAGCAGCAGCGGATGACTCCTCCTCCAGTCCAGCCGCAGGTCCCTCAGAATCAGGGAGCCGCCCAGCAGGATTATGATGTGTATAATATGGAAATCCCTCCATATTCCGGCGGATCACCGCAGCAGCCGGCTCAGCCGATGATCGGTAACGGCGAGGAGGAGGAGATGTTTTTTACCTCGGTCGATACCGACCGCCATAAGAAACCGGTCAAACGTCCCGTGAATCCCCGTACGCAACAGCAAAAAGGATTTCTCTCGAAATTCTTCAATAAGGACATGCCTTGATGAAAGACATGATCCTTTTCCCGGAAGATATCGATCGTCTAAACGTTCTTCTGGAACAATTGACGATGAAAGCGAATCTGCTTCTGGCGGTGCTCATCAACAAGGACGGTCGCCTGCTGACGTACCAGGGCTCACTCGAAAAGGTGGATACCGTCTCTATGGCAGCCCTTGTCGCCGGGAACAGCGCCTCGACGCTTGCAATTGCCAACCTTATGGGAGAGACCGAATTCTCTGCGATGTACCACCAGGGAAAAGACCGCCATATTTACATCGCCGTGGTTGACGAGAACACGTTTCTCTGTCTCGTTTTCGACGACCGGACCAATATCGACAGAGTCAAGGTTTTCGCGCGTCAGTTCGACCGGCAGATCAAAAAAGCGCTTTTCCAGGTTTACGATAAAACCGAGGATCAGGTAAACCTTGACCTCGATGCCGGATCTTTCGAACAGCAGCCTCCGCATGGGCAGGCGTATCAGGGCGAACAGCAGCGGTCCCATGTTCATCAACCTCCAGATCATCACTCCGTTCCGCTG
>CAZGVZ010000087.1:7424-10787 GCA_964529145.1 uncultured Fibrobacteraceae bacterium
TCAATGAACCTTTTCCTCAGGTCGATCCGGCGACGATCCATTACAATGGGGCGGCCGGGAATTCCGAATCCCAGGCACCGAAGCAGTCCGGGGGGGAGGAGGAGGTCTTCTTCGCAGAGTGCAAGAGTCCGCCTGCCGATTCAGAAGAAGCCACAGACACGAATTATCTCTACCTGAAAAAAAAGATAAGCGAGACGGTGAAGCGAAAAAAAGAGCAGTGAGTCCTCGTCTAATTGTGTGCCGTTCCAGGATGAGTACACCGACTTACTCGGAAACCGGCCACGGAGAAATCGGTGATTTTGCCTTGATTGGAGGATTAAGGTTCAGGCCGTCTCTTCCGACCCTCATATTACGGAACGGATTATAGCATAGAGAAACATGACAACAAGGAGCGCGCCGGTAACGATCTGCCAAAGATGTAAATGCATCCGGTCGTTTCCCTCGAATTCGCCGCGCCTGATCTCCTCATACTCGATACTTTCACCATAATCGATGCCATCGAGATATGTGGATTCCGACCATCCGGTGCGTTCATCGGATCCGCAGTGAGGACATGCAGCCGCGCTTCCGGAAATCGCTTCCCCGCAATGGGGGCACGTGTACTCGCATTCACCATTCATAATTTAAAAATAACACACTTTCGTCTGGATTGAATTCATTTTATATTTTTTTCGTTGACCGTAATATACGGGCCCGCACAACGGGATATTTGAATCCGGTCACACCCGGTCACGAATCCCGGAATGCAGACCCCGGCATACGAACAGCGCACATGAAACACCGTCTTCGAACTTCACGGGAAGTCGGGTGAAGCGTATGGGGCTCCGGTGCAATTTGACCATTTTCGCCCGGTTTCCTGAGTATGAACCCGCAACCGGAAAACAAGGCCGGAGATCGTGCTCCCGGAAGATCCTCAGGATTGCCGAGTTGTCGCGGAAATGTAATGAAAAGATGATATTTGTTTCAAGGCGAGTGAATGCTTGAGCGTCTTCTTCTCTGGCTTTCGTCTCCGATCCTTCTTGGCGGAGCAGCTACACTGCTGTTCGGACGCAGGACGAGGAGAATATCCGTACCCGGGCTGCTTTTCCATTCAGTGCTTCCACAGCCGCGGCTCGAAATGTCCCATTTTCCGCTGAAACGGTTCGAGAAGCTCTGCGCCCTTTTATCGGATAAAGGTTATCGTTCCGTGGCGGTCAGGGAGACACCGGTGCATTCACCTGAAACAGGCAAACCCGTGCTTCTCACGTTTGACGATGGTCTCCAAACCGTCTGCCGGTATGCCCTTCCCGTGATGGAACGGTACGGCTTCCGCGCGACCGTCTTCTGCATTGCGGATTTCATTGGAAAGAACTCCTCGTGGGATGTCTTTTCGTCCAACCTGCATTGCAGCCGGGCCGATCTCAGGTCGATGGCAGAAAAGGGGCACGAGATCGGGAGTCATACCTCGACTCACGCGTATCTACCATTCCTCGATGATGAGGCAGTCGAGAGGGAGCTTTCAGATTCGAAAAAAAAGCTTGAAGACCTCTCCGGGAGCGATGTGACCAGTGTATCCTTCCCTTACGGAGGTTGGAACCGGCGCATCTGGGAAATCGCGCTGGAATCCGGTTATACGTCCGCGACGCTGTACCGGGATTACGAAGCCGTCGACTCCCGGCTCTTCCCAGTTTCCGGTGTTTACCTTTATGATTCTGTGTGGATGGCGTTTTCAAAAATCGACTCCATAGCGGCTTTTTCGGTCGCACGCGCCGGTGCGCGCATGTTTTCGCATTTCGCAAAAGGGTCCCCGGTATGGAAATACAGAAAGGAATATAAGAAGCTTTGAAACCGCAGTCGACTGCCGGAACCGGACATCACCGATCTGGAAGAGTCTCCCAATTCATCTCAGCCTTTTCACTGAGAATCATGCAGCGGTTTCCATTCTGTTCCAGAAAACCTCCACGCAGGAAGAATCGGGTTCTCTCGTTCGGCGTAACCGCTATTTCCAGAACACCTTGACCGAGGAGCGCGAAAATCGGGGCGTGCCCCGAACGCAGGCAGAATCCGCCCTCTTTTCCGGGTGCCGCGATCTGCCAGACCGTACCCTTGAATAGACACCGATCCGGAGTGACGAGAATGCAGTGCAGCCCTTCCATCAGGTCTTGATCCTCTCCGCCTTTTTCCTTGCGTCATCGACAGTGCCAACCATATAGAAGGCTTGTTCAGGGAGATGATCGCATGTACCGTCCAGAATTTCGGTACATGACCGCAGTGTGTCCTCGAGTTTCACGAACTGGCCTTTGATCCCGGTAAAATGTTCGGCGACGCTGAAAGGCTGGCTGAGGAATTTCTGGATCTTCCTCGCCCTCTCCACAGTTTTACGGTCATCTTCGGAAAGCTCGTCCATCCCGAGAATCGCGATGATGTCCTGAAGACTCCTATACATCTGCAGCATTTCCTGAACTCTCCGGGCTGTCCTGTAATGTTCCTCCCCCACGATCTCCGGCGACAGAATGGTCGAGGTGGATTCGAGAGGGTCTACCGCGGGATAGATCCCGATCTCCTGCATGCGGCGGCTCAGGTTCGTCGTTGCGTCGAGATGACTGAAGGTGGTCGCAGGCGCGGGGTCGGTATAATCGTCAGCCGGTACATAAATCGCCTGCACGGAAGTGACCGATCCATTCTTGGTGGAGGTGATGCGTTCCTGCAGTTCACCCAGATCGGTCGAAAGAGTGGGCTGGTAACCCACTGCCGAGGGAATGCGACCCAGGAGCGCCGACACTTCCGAACCTGCCTGAACGAACCTGAACATGTTATCGATGAAAAGAAGCACATCGCGCCGCTCCTCGTCACGGAAATACTCCGCGATACTCATGGCAGTGAGTCCCACGCGTGCGCGCGCCCCGGGGGGTTCGTTCATCTGTCCGAAAATGAGCGCCGTTCTTTCGAGTACCCCGGAATCCTTCATTTCACCGAAAAGCTGGGTCCCCTCCCGCGTCCTTTCACCGATGCCTGCGAATACCGAGTAGCCCTTGTATGCACTGGCGATGTTATGGATGAGTTCCATTATGAGAACCGTCTTCCCTACCCCGGCGCCTCCGAAAAGACCGATTTTTCCTCCTTTGACGTAAGGTGCAAGAAGGTCGATCACCTTGATACCGGTCGTCAGCATCTCGCTGCGGGATACCTGATCTTCATAGGAAGGGGGCAGGCGGTGGATAGGATAGGTTTTCGTGTTTTCGAACCGGTTTCCGCCATCGACAGGATCACCGACCACATTTAAAATGCGTCCGAGCACCTGCGGGCCTACGGGGACGGAGATCATCTTTCCAGTGTCGATCACCGGTACCCCCCGCGACAATCCGTCGGTATTTTCCATCGCTA
>CAZGVZ010000088.1:0-1797 GCA_964529145.1 uncultured Fibrobacteraceae bacterium
TATGCGCGCATGCAGGTTTGTAGCGGTATCGCTGGCTGCCGGCATTTTCTATGCGGTATCAGCGGCGACGTATACGGTTTCGAAAGACGGCCGGGGCCAGTTCACCTCGGTTCAGGAGGCGGTCGACGCCGCGAAATCCGGGGATGAGGTAGTGATCCTCGATTTCTCCACCTACGAGGAGCAGGTGACGATCGACAGTTCGAAGAACCGGCTGACCCTTCGTTCCGAGTCGCCGGCCCTGCGGAACAAACCGGTGATCTCTTTTCTGGACGACATCAATGTGGGTCCCCGGGATTACGAGGAATCGCAGGACCAATCGAAAATCACCTTCGACCAGAACGGCGCGGTTCGCGTGCTCAGGGCGCAGGGGGTCACCATCGATGGAATCGTTCTAGACGGCGGCGACCCGAATCCTTTTGCCTGGCAATCGGTGTGGGAAAACCGGTTCCCTCTGTTTCACGGAAACGCGGCGCTCACGTTGTATGTGGCCGGAGACGTGGTCGTACGGAACTGCGAGATGCGCAACGGATACTACGGGGTATACATCAAGGACCGGAACGAGGGGGGAATCTACGCGAACGCCAACCCCGCTGATCTGCAGCCTCAACTGGTAATTCCGCTCTCCGGTTTCGGGAAAACCGGCAACCACCTCTTCGAACAGAACAGGATTCATGACAACTCCTGGGGAATGTATTTCGAATCGGCGTGGGACCTCGGGTCGAACATCCGGTACAATCTTTTCTACGACAACCATCAGACAGCCGATCTTATCGATGAGCTCAAGACAATGCCAGACGGAGGCAACGAGCACGGAGGCGCGATACTTTTCAAAGACATGCTGCTTTCACCGGTGGCGGTATACAACAATACTTTTTACCACAACAATCTAGTTTTCTGTGCCGCCTGGCAGGCAGGAGCGCAGCATCTCGTTTTCAATAATATCTATGGCCAGCCTTACGGAGGCGTGGTCACGGGCGGGCATCAGGCCCTCGACAGGGCACTGCCGAACAGGATGTTCAACTGCCTCTATTCCAGTCAGGTCGAAAGACCGCAGACCAGGAGCCAGGACTATAATACAGGACTCCAGGATCCCGAGACAAATCAATACGTTGAAGCCCGGATGACCTACAGGGGAGTGCAGGGTGTGCGGATTTACGAGGGTTTTCCTCAGCTTCAACCCACCGTGCAGGTGATCGATCTCGAGGTCCCCCTTTCCACCGGACCGGTAGCCAGGCCGATCACAGTAGACTGGGCGATCCTCCCGGGAGCCATCATTGCCTCGGCGACACCCAATACGCCTTTTCCCCGAAGCGCGAACAACCGGTGGTTCGAAATGACGTTCAAGTCCACCGATCCCGACGATCCCGACTTTCTCACACCCGACTGGGACGATTCGCTGGTCCAGGCTCTGGTGGTCGACCAGGGATGGCCCGAAGGCGGTGTTCGCGACGCGGACGGTACCATTGCGGACATAGGGGCCATTCCGCTTGGCGGAGTGCCTGAAATCGAGATTCTGGTCAAACCGAGGGATCCGGACTTCATCACCAACGGAACGAGTTCCGAGGTAAAGTTCGAGATCCGTCCGCTGGTCGGGACGATGACTAACCCGAAAATCAAGTATGTGCGATGGATTCAAAACGTGCCGTACCTCGACGATTCCTGGGGTGTAGACAAGAAACCCGCCATACTGGCGACTGACATCATCGAGGTGCAGATTCCTCCTACTCCCCTGGTCATCGGTGCGAACTCCCTTACCTTTACCATACCCAGGATGAGCGCTGATTACGGATTCTTCGA
>CAZGVZ010000088.1:1807-10757 GCA_964529145.1 uncultured Fibrobacteraceae bacterium
ATATCATCATAGAAGGTACGACTCCGAATGGAAAAACAATCACGACCAACGTGGGTTTTCTGCCCTACAGGAAAATCAGCTATATCTTCGAAGTGATAGTTATGGATGAGACCGGTACGAGGCAACTGACCGAAGTGCAGGCGGGACAGAACGTGCAGCTTTGGATTACCCCCAAAAGGCTCGACGGAAAACCTTTCGATGCCCCGATCGATTCGGTATCCATAAGCCTTTCTTCGAATTTCGACCTGCTGACTCCCTCGGGAGAGGTATTCAACAAAATAACGCAGAGTTTTCAGGGGACCTCGAAGAGCGCCGTCATGTTCACGAAGGTGCCGCCGGGAGGATTCGAGGGAGTGGAAGTGAGCGGACAGTTCACCAATCCCAACGACCTTGACATATCATTCGGGATCCGCGGAAGCTCGGAGGATATCAGGGTGCTCCCGGGTCCGCCCGAGAAGATAGCGTTCCAGAAACCGCCCTCCAACGGCGTTCTGGTCGTGGAAACCGGCACGACCCAATCGGTCGAGGTGCAGGCTCTCGATAAATACGAGAACAAGATCAATACCGCGACCTCGATCACACTGGTCAGCGAAAGGCCGGAAATCGGGAACGTGGTGGAGTCTCCGGTCTCCACCAACGACACCGGCCTTGCGGTCTTCAGGGTGCTCACCACCGGCGGCAATCCCAACGATACGTTTCCCATCGTCGCGACGCTTGTGGTAAATCAGGCGAAGGACCATGCGAAGATCGTAGTCGGAAAACGGCGTGACAAATTTTGGGTCTTCTACGGAGACGTCGGTGCGCAGGACCTTTCGGTCGGCATCAACGGCTGTTCCGGTACGCGCGTTCCCGTGACCATATGGGCATCCACGGACGGAACCAAACCGCTTGCATCCCAGAACGTCCGTTTCGCCGTCGAACTCAGCGCCGGACTTGTCGCCTACGAATCGGAAAACCCCAAAGACACGGTTCGGGTGGTTCAATCGTCGCTCAAGGCGGGAGAGAAGACTCTCTGGATAAAATCGACCGCAAAGAACGTGGCGAACGGCTCGATCGCGGTGTATGCGAACGACGGCTCGGTCACGGCGGCCGAAAGGGGCAACATCAATTTCGTTTCGTGCAACGCATCGGTGAAGAGGGCCGCGTATTTCGCTTCGAACGGCAGGGGAGCGGTCGACAGGGTAGAAATCTATTTTGACGAAAAGTTCAAGAGCGGCGGTGAAATCCCCGATTCGATCAGGTTCTTCTGGCCGAGCAGCGTGAACGGGACGATGCGCCTGGTCGATCGGGCGGGCCTCACGCTCGATCCGAAAGACTCCTCCCATATCACCGTGCTGTTCGCGGAACCTTTTCCCGATGGAGTGACGAAATACATTGGGACGAACCTCGACCTGGGCACCTTTTACTGGTGGAATGCTGAGACCCCCGAGGCCCCAACGTTCATCAGTCCTTTTCCGATCGCGGACAGCGTGGGCCCCCTGCTTACAGGAGCGTCGCTGGTGGAACGGCTCCGTCCGGGCAACGACACGCTGGTTCTTGATTTTTCGGAAACGGTCCTGTTTTCGGTGGTCGCGGGAAAAAGCCTTGTCCTCATCAAAGGGAATTCCCGTGATACGCTCGAGGTGGTCAGCGCGGTTCCGGACACCGACGGGGTTTCCATCATCGCGGTGGTCAAGGATCTCGGGACTGCCGCGCCAGCCGCGGGTGACAGCCTCATGATCAACGGGGCGGGCCCTGTAGTGGACGGTTTCGGCAGCCATGCCCATCCGGATAACCGGCCTGTTCCCCTCTTGCTGCGCCAGAGGCCGGCGGACATCGTCTCCGCGTGGTATCTGGACGCTGATGCCGACGGATTCATCGACAGGGCGATTGTACAGTTCAATAAAAAAGTGGACCGCGCCTCCATCGGGATATCGCTCGACTGGCGCCCGGGGAACAAGGAAAACCTGCTCAAGGGCACGGTTCCTGCGGAATCGGTCCAGTGGATCGACGAGAGCCAGACCTCGGTAATGCTCGATATCGGCCCGCTATTCAGGGAATCGGGCGTCGCCACTTCCGGAACGATGAACATACGCGTGGATTTCCCGCTGACGGGCGACTCCCGGGGCTCGGTGGTGAGCGACAGCGCGGCGCCGGTACTGACTTCCGCCAAATACTACTTCGGTCAGGCCGGCCTCCAGAACTCCCGGGATACGGTTAAGTTCGGTCTCTCTGAGGTCGCTAAAGTGCAAACCACGGAGAAGGTCCCGCTGAAGTCTGTCAATGAAGCGGGGGAATACACGATGACTTTGAATTTCCTCAGGGAAACCGGTGACCTTTTCATCTACGTGGTCGAAAGCATTCAGGGTGGATCCCAGACTGTTCTGGAGAGAGATTCAGTGTGGATAAATACCCAGCCGCCCGCGGTTTCCGATAATTTCGGTGCCGTGCAGGCCAATCCGGCGAATCGCAGGGTGCCGCTGGTGATGGTCCTTACCTCGGATGTGGTGTGGGGTCCCAATCCATTCTCGCGCGGAAGCGGCACTTTCACCATCATGGTGAAAGTGAGGGGACAGACGACCAACGTGAGTACGTCCCTCAAAATCTTCGACAAGGTGGGTAATCTCGTCAAGGAATACGCCTGGGCTCCGGGCAGAGAAAGAATTTGGGACGGAACGAATAACAAAAACCGCAGGGTGGGTTCCGGAACCTATCTCGGAATCTTTTCGCATACTCTGGAGGTGAACGGCGAAATTCAACGGCAGCCGGTGGAAAAAATCTACATCGGAATGAAAGAGGGAAAGTAAGAGATTATCCATAAAATCTCTGGTCTGCTGTACCTATTGGTCACTACCGTTCCTGAAGCGCAAAGAATCCGGTCCCATATGGCACTGTCCCCATTGCAAGGCCTGGTCGCCATTCATAGCCATATTTTCAGTAATATGCCTGGTTCGTCTGCAGCGCTCTTCCGGGTCGAAAATGCTGCCAAAGTCGAGCCGGGTTTCGCGTTCATGTTCTCTTCGCCCGGTTTCGATGGGTAACCTCATTTATGGAACAGCTCCAAACCTTTCCGTTCTCTATCGGTTCGTTTTCACGATCCCTCTCAGCCGGCCGGAACAGCCCCTCTTCGGCTTCGTGCCGAGAAAGTATGCGGGAGAGAGCGGTACTGAGTGTTCGATGAAGCGCATATCGGACGACTTGGTACGTAATGTGCCACGGTATTGGACCTGACACGACGGTACTGCGATAAGGACCGTTCCGCCAGAGTTTTCCAACGGTTGGGCTCGTCGACATGAACCTTGCGCTTCACTGCAGATTCGTTTGGAACCCTCAAGTTTGCCTGGTTGGATGCAGGACATCTATTACCTGCCTCGGTAAGAGAGGACAACGTGATCCCTTCCGGATTTTCACAAGGGGATCACGGCCGGGAGGTACTGGGACGGGACGGCAATTTCGGGCGCAAGCGCCCGGGTGTCACTTCCGTTCAGTAGTAAGGAGCCCGGTAATGCGCACCGTTTTTGTAATACAAGGCTTTATACCCTGTTGCGGGCCAGCTCAAGCCGGACCTCGGCTTTTAACCGTGTTGGTTGATTGCGAACCTCCGGTGCAGCAGTTTCCTTTGTTGCACCCGTAGATGGTGTGCGTGTATTTTTACATCGTTCAAGGAGGCTTTTCTGGATTTTCCTCAGATAATGGGTGGTTCGTTTCTTACGAAAACCCTGTTTTTCATGGCTGTTGCCTTTGTATGCAGCGATCTGGTGATCACTGTGTTCACGATTTTCTATCAGCGATATCTTTACGACCGGCTCATGCGCTCCAGATACAGGCGTTCTTTTACACCAGGATGCGCGATCGTCGTTCCGTGTAAAGGCACTCCAAAGGATATCGAAAGGAATCTCCAGAGTTTTCTCGAACTCGATTACCCCGATTACAAAGTGGTCTTCTCGGTGGAAAGCGACCGGGACTCCGCGACGAACGTGATACGGGAGCTTGTCACCCGGAACAGCCGCGCGCAGCTGGCGGTCGCGGGTCTGTCGACCACCTGCGTTCAGAAAAATCACAACCTGCTTGCAGGCCTTGCCCTCGCGGGGGAAGTGGAGGTGTACGTCTTCGCGGATGCGGATATTCAACCCGATCCCACATGGCTTCGGGAACTCGTGTTGCCTCTGGCCGATTCGAGAATCACCGCCACGAGCGGATTCAGGTGGCTGCATGCGAAAAAAGGCACGATGGGGGAACTGGCGCACTCATACGTCAACGTCTTCATGTACGTGCTCTTTTCCGCCGCCTGTTTTCTCGGCGGCGTGGGGCTGTGGGGCGGCTCCATGGCCATACGCCGCAGGGATTTCGAGGATCTGGGAGTCGCGGATAAATGGTCCCGCGCGGGTGTGGACGACATGAGCCTTTCGCATCTTGTTGCAAAGGCCCGGCGAAAAGCGGTGGTGGTACCGCATTGCATCATCGAGACCGATGATCTTCTGCCAACGGTGAAAGGAACAATTCGTTGGTTCGAACGCCAGATAATGTATCTCAAGTCATATTTCAGGAGTCTCTGGTTCGTGATCGCTCCTCTGTCACTGATTGCGTGTACTCTTCTGCTTCTGCTGCCTTTTTCGCTGATCTCCTCGCTTTCACCGGAACGCACATTCCTGTCTGCGGGTGGAGGAGCGGCCCTGGTATTCTATGGCGGACAGCTTGCGACCGTAGCCCTCTATCCGCTTCTCGGATCGATGCATTCGTTTCGGAAGTTTTTACTCCTCTGGCCGTTTTTACGAATGACACAGATCGTCAGCTATTGCCTGACCGCGGTCACCAATACGATCACATGGGCGGGTATCCGCTACGAATTGTCGTTCAACGGAGACGTGTCCAGAATCGAGCGTCCGGGGAACGAACGGTGAACGGAGGAATGCGATGCGCGGTGTTCGCGTCCGGGGGAGGCAGCAACTTTCAATGCCTTGTCGATCGAAAAAACGCGGGGGATCTTCACGTCGAGCTCGGCGTTCTTGTCGTCAATAACAGCCGGGCCGGTGCGGTCAAGCGGGCCGAAGAACAGAAAATACCGGTCGTTCATTGCGCTCCGACAGGTTTTCCAACCGAGGAGGCGTACACCGAACGGCTTGAGCGTCACTTGAAAGAGTACCGGATCGAACTCATAGTGCTTGCGGGATACATGAAAAAACTACCCGCCCCGGTGGTGCGCGCGTACCGAAACCGTATCGTCAACATACATCCGGGACTTCTTCCGGCGTTCGGCGGAAAGGGTATGTACGGGATGAACGTCCATCGTGCGGTGCTCGAATACGGGGCGAAAATCAGCGGTATTTCCGTACATTTCGTGGACGAAGAGTACGATCACGGACCCGTGATTTTCCAGACGACCGTTCCTGTGCACTGCGACGATTCTCCTGAGACTCTCGCCGCGCGCGTCCTCGAGGCGGAGCATGCCCATTACTGGAGAGTGGTCGAGGCGCTGGGCCGGGGAAGCGTGCGGATCGAGGGAAGAAAGGTCCGCATTGAACTCTGAACCGGTCCGGTGTGAAAAAGAGAGCTCGAACCATAAGGACCGGCTCTACGAATTCGACAGGAACGAGACGAGCGACGGAGCCGTCATCCTCGGGATCGACGAAGCTGGAAGGGGGCCCCTGGCGGGCCCGGTAGTGGCCGCAGCGGTTGTGCTCGATCTCACGGTGCCTATAGAGGGTGTGAACGATTCGAAAAAGCTCCCTGCGCTGAAAAGGGACCGGCTCTTTGACCTTATCACCGGATCCGCGCTAGGATTGGGAGTAGGGATCGCTTCTTCCGTGGAGATAGATAGTGTGAATATCCTTCAGGCCACTTTCCTCGCGATGTCCCGGGCGGTCGGAAACTGCTCGGCACAGTGGGACAGGGCGCTTGTCGACGGAAACCGGATTGTCCCGCAGTTTTCGCCGGACCGTCAAAAGGCGGTAGTCGGAGGAGATGCCCGCAGCGCTTCGATCGCGGCTGCCTCGATCGTCGCGAAAGTGACGAGGGACCGCATCATGAAAGACGTTCACCTGCTCTATCCGGAATACCGTTTCGACATACATAAAGGGTACGGTACCGATTTTCACAGAAAGCTCATCAAAAAGCTGGGGCTTTGCCCGGTACACCGCAGATCCTTCTGTGCGGAACTTGTACTGCAGACAACATTGGACCTTTGACCGGAGTCGATAATATGGCGGAAATAATGCCTTTCAGGGGATACCGTTTCAATCTGAAGAACCCCCGTGACCTTGGCCTCCATACCGCGCCGCCCTACGATATGCTCACCCCGGGTATGATCGACGATCTGTACGGCCGCGGAGAATCGAACATCGTACGGGTTATCCAAAACCGGCCCGAAGAGGGCGACACCTCGAATCGTGACCGTCACCGTCGCGCCTCGCGGGTACTCGACGGATGGATCGCGGAGGGTGTAATGGCGCTCGACGATTCCCCTTCCGTGTACCTGTACGAGCAGATATTTACAGATAATACCAGCGGGGTGGAAAGGGAGGCGGTGAGGACCGGAGTGGTCGTTCTGGTAAAGCTGGTCGATTTCCGGGAACGGATCGTGCTCCCGCACGAGGCGACCCTGAGCGGTCCCAAGAAAGACAGGTACGAGCTTTTGGAAGAGAGCAGGACCCATACCGAACAGATCTTTGGATTGCTCGACGATAATGGTGAATTCCACCGGCTTTTACGCGGTTTATGTTCCGGTAATCCGGACGGCGAGTATTCCGATTCGACCGGCGTCACACACCGTCTGTACCGGTGCGTGGACAACGATGCCATCGAACGGATGATGCGGCTTGCGCGCCCACGAACGATACTCATCGCCGACGGTCATCACCGTTATGAGACCGCTCTGAACTTTTACAATGACCACCCTCTCCCCGAAAACGCGTTCACCATGATGACCCTTGTATCTACCGCGGATCCGGGCCTGCTCATAAGACCGTTCCATCGCCTCATTCGGAGAACGGAAAATCAGGTCGCGATGCGCAAAGCGCTCGAACGCTGGTTTTCGCTCGAGGATTACGGCAAAGCGAATGCCGCCGAGATCTACCGTTTTATCGGCTCCATAGACCCGCGCTCGTTCCTGTTCCTCGATTGCGCGGATGGAAAGCTTTATGGATGCGCGCTGCGGGACGAAGGCCGGCGGTTTCTTGAAACCGCGCTGCCGGAAAAATCCATGCTCTGGAAGCTGCTGCCGGTCTCCATGGTAAACGTCATGTCGATCAACTCGATTCTGGGGCTCCCTCTTGACGGGCACGTGCTTCACGACATGGTCGAATATGTCAACGACGCCGCTCTGGGGATCGAGACCTGCCTGGAGAGGGACGGGTTCCTCTGCGGATTTTTCATCAGGCCGACCTCAATCGCCACTGTGGGCGAGATAGTCGCGGCCGGGGAAAGGATGCCGCAGAAATCCACCAACTTCTTTCCGAAGATCCATTCCGGCATAGTGCTTTACAGGCCGGATCGGGCATGAAACGGTCGACCGCGTTTCAGACGGCCGCGGGGGTGCTGGTGGCCGCCGCGGGAGTATGGATTTTCACCCGGCAGGTCCAGTTCGGCGAGGTGCTGCAGGAGGTGCGGCGGATTCCATGGTGGAAAGTGCTTGTCGTGGCACTGCTCAACCCCGTCACGCTCTTTTTCCGTTCAATGCGGTGGCAGGCGCTGCTGCCGGAAAAGGCTGACTCCGGTTCAAGGGGTCTCTTTCCTCTGGTGGTAGTCGGTTTTATGGTGAACAACCTGTTTCCGATGCGGATCGGGGAGGCCGTCAGGGCGGCACTGCTCTGGAAAAGGAACCGCTACACAGTGGCGGAAAGTGTCGGATCGATTCTTGTCGAACGGTTTCTCGATATCCTGGTGTTCACGTTTTTTCTCTTCCTTCCCATTCTTCTGCTTCCTCAGCTTACCGGGATATGGCGTTACGGCATGCTGCTGGCCGGAGGATTCTTTTTCACGGCGATCTGTTTTGCGGCTTATGCTGCATACCCTTCCCTAACGCGCCGGTTAGCGATCTCCTGCATGCGTCCGGTACCTGAAAAAATCCGGGTGAAACTTGGAAAAGTGGGGAAAGAGGTGCTTTCAAATTTCGACTGGCTCTTTTCACCGAAGAGGGCCGTGAAAGTAGTGGTACTCTCTTTTTTAACGCTGCTCTGCCAGGTAGCGATGCTCCAGGTGCTTGGTATCGGGATCGAACGAATCGGCTTTCTTTCGAGTATGTTCGGAATCGCGTTTGCCGCAATCGGGGCGGCTATACCGCTCGCCCCGGGTTACGTCGGCACCCTTCACGCCATGATGCTGCAGGGAATGGATCTCATCGGGATCCCGCTTGAAAAAGCGGGTGCGATCGCGGTACTCTACCATGCGATCGGTTATGTAACCATTCTGGCGATGGGGATCTACTATTTTTTCAATCTGAAACTGACTTTGAAATTTATAAAGGAAGCCAAAACCGGGGTGAACCCATCGTCCGGGGAAGCAAGGCTCCTTAAACCTGAATCTGATGATTGAAGGCCACCGAAGCGCGAAGCCAAGGGGCGATTTTCGATCTCCTGAGAGAGTGCGCGATGAATGACAAGGAAATTCTCGGATCGATGCATGAGTCGGTCACGAAAATACGGGAGGCTCTGTCCAGAAAGATTGTCGGGCAGCATGAGGTGATCACCGACCTGCTGGCCTGTTTTCTCTCCGGAGGACATTGCCTGCTCATTGGAGTGCCTGGTCTGGCGAAGACCATGTTGATCCAGAGTCTTGCGGAGTGTCTCGATCTGCAGTTCAACCGCATTCAGTTCACTCCGGATCTGATGCCGTCCGACATCACCGGCTCCGAGATCCTGTTCGACGATCGCGCGACCGGCGTACGGGAGTTCAGGTTCATACGTGGGCCGGTTTTCAGTAATATCGTTCTCGCCGACGAAATCAACAGAACACCCCCGAAGACGCAATCGGCGCT
>CAZGVZ010000089.1:0-10754 GCA_964529145.1 uncultured Fibrobacteraceae bacterium
TCCGTTATACCGCTTGGCCCGCTCAAGCCAGACCACGGCTTTTAGCCGTGGTAGTCGATTGAGTTGGAAAAGGTCCCGTAACCCGTGAGCCTCCCGCGACGTATATGTCCTGAATGCATACAAAGCTTGATGAAACGTTCCCGGCGAGTGCGACTCGGCGGGATACTCCCTTAAACCTATGAAACACACTCGACGATCGAAGGAGGTTGATATGCGAAGGAATTTCATGGCCGTTCTTGCCGCTGTGGCGATCCTGGGAATAGGTTGCTCGACGGATAAACCGGTTTCCGTACAGGGGGCGATGGGATCGCTCCGGCTTTCTCTCTCCAACGGAGATGAACCGGCTGCTATGGGCAAGAAAACGGGTGGCGGAAAGAATCATCCCGGCGAAGCAGTTGAACATATCTGGATTACCATCAAGGAGGTTCAGCTCCACTGCGCCGGTAATTCGCCGATCCCCGGATGGAAAACCGTGGCGAGACCGAACCAGAAATTCGACTTTCTCGAACTGGTGAACGGTCTCACTGCGCCGCTCGATCTCTATGCATTACCTGAAGGCCACTATACGCAAATCAGATTGCTGCTTGGTGACGATACCGAAGACTACTATGGAATGACGATTCCCGCGAACAGCATCGTCATAAACGGTGAAACGTTTCCGCTTTCCATCCCGGGCGCATGGCGAACCGGCATAAAATGCGTGCGTTCGTTTTTCATCGGGGCGGACGAGATGACGGAAATCTGTCTCGCTTTCGACTGCTGGAGTGCGATTCACTATTCGGGGGGGAATGGTTATATGATGAGGCCCGCCTACCGTACCTTTAAATGTGACGGATCGGATCCGCCCACAGAGTCGGAACCCGAAGGCGGTGATACCGAAACTGAACCGGATGAGGAGAATCCGCCGCTCGATCAGCTTGAATCGACCCTGAGTGAGTGATCCCACCACCCGTGAGTCGGTAATTGCCGGCTCACGGATAGATCCTCGAGCACCCGGTGCAACCGTTTCCATCCCTTCCTGGAGACGCTTTCGAGCGGCTTTAGCAAACGGTTGCCCCTGGTGTCCTCCTTCAGGAAGGGTCGTGAAATATCCATTACCTGCCTCCATGGCGTGCCCCTGCATAGGCGGTGGCGGTTGACTCAACACCGGGCCCCGACGTCCCTGTCGTTTTATTGACATATAAGTAAAGTGGTATTCCTGTATATCAATTATTCCTCGACAATACGGATTCCGTTTTCCGTCTCCAGCCCGCCCTGAGGATTCGGCCGGAAAAGAGATCGGTAACATTACCCGTTGGTGGACTTGTTGAAGCAGTGATGGAAAAACATGATTCCCCTGGAAACCGATTGCCTGAGTAGAAAATGTCTCCATAGGCCAGTGGCGTTGTTAACCGGTCAGGCCGAAGGTATATTGTCGGTAGAAGAGGAGGACTGGAAGGCAGGAATGTGGAAGCGATTTTTAAACTCCCTTCTGACTCCGCCCGGCTGCGGAAGCACACGCTGCAGAGAGGTGTATCTACATATTTCAATGCAAGGCTGGCTGCTGCGCCCTCGTTGATTGCGGCCTCCTCGCCCGGGCCAACGAATGGAAGAAACCACTTTTGAATATTTCCTGCATAAGTCAAACATGAAGTAACCACGTCTGCGTTTACTGCGGCCTTCATATACATATTGACCGGACTGATTACACCGCTGCTCCCGCGCTGCGACACTTGTGTCGGACCGGCACCTTCAAAGGATAGAAGTATCAAAAACAACGTCTGCAATTTTCCTCAGGAAGAGAATCTGAATCAATACTTGAGTGAAATAAAGGATAACAAACCCCTTTCACGGGATGAGGAAAGGATGCTGATGACCCGGATTCGGAAAGGAGAATCCGGAGCCCGGGATAAACTCATCAAAGCCAATCTCAGGTTTGTCGTAGGTGTAAGCCGCAATTATCAGCATCAGGGATTGCCTCTGAGTGATTTGATAAACGAGGGGAACCTCGGGCTCATCAGGGCGTCACTGTATTTCGACGAAACCAAGAATTTCAAATTCATTTCATATGCGGTCTGGTGGATACGGCAGGGGATTCTGAGCGCGCTGGCGGAACAGTCACGGATCGTGAGATTGCCGATAAATCGCAGCGGTGATCTCTATAAAGTGAGAAAGATACGCAGCAGACTCGAACAGCAGTTTCAGCGGGCCCCGATGATCAGTGAGATAGCAGCCGAAATGGGCATGAAGGAACAGCGGGTCAGCGATACCCTGAACGTGGGCGACAGCCATGTTTCCCTCGACGCTCCGGTTGGTGAAAACGGTTCTACGGGTTTGATCGAACTGCTTCAGGATGAAAACCGGGAACAGCCGGACAGGCATATCACGGTGAAATCTTTCAGAAAAGCCATAGAAAAAGCACTCGAGACACTTCCGTCGCGTGAAAAAGAGATCATAACACTCTATTTCGGAATAGGAAGGAACGGGCCGGCCACTCTTGACAGTATCGCGAAGCGGTATCGGCTGACACGGGAGCGTATACGCCAAATCAAAGAAAAAGCGATTACGCGCCTGAAGAAGAATACGATGCTGGAATACCTGGAGAATAACAGTTGATGATAAATATTCTGCAATAATGCCGTCATCATCAATTCACCCGATCCAAAGTAAAATAAACTGAAAACCATCCATTCCACCATCCCTGCGAATCGAAGCGATCACGAAGTCTCTAGCTGCTCAGATTATCGGAAACCCCATGCCGCCTGCAGCATTCCGCAAGGTTGTCGTGTTCAGGGATTTGGCGGCTTTTCATTCAAGGCTTTCCCCCTTAAAATAAGAATTCGACGGTTTTTCTTCAAAATCCTACTCGACGCTCGTGCCCGGCGCCTTACGCGGCATATCATCGATTCAACGGTGGATTGTACGTCGCTCCTGGATCTCGGTTGCGGCGATATGATTCTCACTGAATTCATTCATCGCCATTCCAGGTTGAATGTGACCGGAATAGATACAGTTGATTCCAATCTGTCGCATCTTCCCGTCATATTATACGATGGAGAACAAATACCTTTCCCCGACAAGACTTTCGACGCGACGATGGTTTCGTATGTACTCCATCACTGTAACGATATTTCAGCCGTATTGAGGGAAATCAAAAGGGTGACGACACGGAAACTGATCGTCTTTGAAGAAATATACAAACGAGACACTTCAAGACGCATTCTCAAACTGCACGATTTCGGCAATAGATTTCTTTCTACAAAAATGAATATCCCCTGCAACTTCCTTAGAATCGAACAGTGGTACGGATTGTTCGAAGACCTCGGTTTGAGGGTGGAAAATTGCACCCGTATCTACCAGTATCCGATGCTGAACATCACGCATCAGGTACTGTTCGATCTGACGGTCACATGAACGGGGAACCCTCCGTCTTTTCCGGGGCGGATCTCAAAAGATGGTCTAGATCCGTTTTCTATATTTACACACAATACCAGAACCCGTAAAGGTGCCCCATTGCAGAAAAATTCTCGATAAAAGTTGGTGGAGAAGATACGATAATGTAATAATTGACACCGTCCCTTGTTCGGGGAATTTTGTTGTATACATTTTGTATTCGAAAAATTCTTGCTTATATTAATAGAGAATGTATCCGATTATCATGTTTCGTATTTTATGCATATAAACGCTTCTTCGTATAGCGTGCAACAGAACCTCGAACATTCATTTCTATTTGCACAAAGTTTTACATGTTTCAGAGGGGGGGAATCATGAAAATTCCGCGTTTGTTCTTACTTCTTTGTTTGGCCGGTTACACAGTGGCTGCAAGTACCGATACTTACCAGATTTCCGGAACGGTGATAAAAAAAGGCGGTGGGCCGCTCGAAGGGGTAATTGTTCTGCTCAAAGGCAAAAAAGATTCCGTTGTCACCGGCGCGGATGGAAAATTCGAGCTCGTTTCGCCTGTCGCAGTCAGGATGAATGCACCGCGGACACAAACGCTGTCGTTTACCTTGCGGGGCAATGTTGTCGCATTTTCCCAGAGCTCAGGGAAACTGAGCGGTAATGTTTCGGTTCTGTCCGGAAACGGAAGATGCCTCGCGTCTACCGATTTTTTCGGTCTCGATCCGGCAACCGAGCATATTGCCCTTCCTCAGCTCGCTTCAGGGTTCAATATCGTCCGCGTAACCCTCGGAAATACCGTATATACCTGCCGGGTTATCCGGGTGGGAAGCGAATTACATCTGATCAACAAGCATGCCGGTGCCCCATCCGGTGGCGATTTTACCCTCATTAAAAGGGCGGCATCGTCCGTTACGGTGGATACGATCGTTGCCTCCAAAGAGGGATTCGAGAAAGCGGAAAAGCCTCTTGAATCGTATACCCTCAGTGATGTTTCCGTCGAAATGGACAGTATCGTCGAGGTCGAGGGCATTGCCTGGGGGAAGGAGGAAAATCCCACCGCCCATTGTGAAGTAGGTACACTGCCGGAATACAACGCGCTCCAGGCCAATCCCAAATTGCCTGATCCATTCCTGAAGCTGGACGGCACCACCCGTATATCGAACAAAAGCGAGTGGCCTTGCCGGCGGGAGGAGATACTCCGGTCGTTGTTCAAGTATGTCTTCGGCGAAAAGCCGATTCCCAAAAAAGGTTCCGTTACGGGTACGGTGACCGAAAGCAAGATTTCCGTAAAAGTTAGCGAAGATGGAAAGAGTTGTACGTTCGACGTCACTGTGGACTTGAACGGGGCGACTGCGCCAGCTCCAGCCATTATCTACTACGACGGTGGCTTGGGGAGTTCGCTGCCGATCCCCAAAGGTGTCGCAAAGATCCGGTTCAGCGCCATCGAGGCAGAAGGCGGCAGCGGCAACAAGACCGGCCCGTTCTATACTTTTTATGGTGCTACTCATCCAGCCGGCTACCTTATCGCACAGGCATGGCAGATCAGCCGTATAATCGACCTTTTGGAAGATAATCCGGGCGTTATCGATCCCTACAGAATCGGTTTGACCGGCTGCTCCCGCAACGGCAAAGGCGCATTCATAGGGGGCGTGCTCGACAACCGCGTCGCGCTGACTCTTCCATGTGAATCCGGAATAGGCGGCACCGTGGCACTGCGCCTGGTGGAGAAGCTTGATACCGGCGGCGAATGGCCGTATCACGCCATAAGTTACGTGCGCTGGTTCTCGGAAGTGGCGCTCGGTAAATTCACTTCGGCAAACAACGCCGGCGGTGACAATACGGACCGGTTGCCGGTCGACATGCACTCGGCGATGGCCCTGATCGCACCGCGGGGGATCTACATTATTGACAACCCCAGCGGGACCTACCCTGGATTGGACAAAAATGCGGCTTGGGTGACGGGAAGCGTCGGTAAGATTATCTTCGAAGCTCTTGGAGTGGGTGACCATTTCGCCTATCAGGGTGCCTCCGGGGGACACTGCACATGGCGCAACCAGTACGACGCATCGCTGAACGCTATGATCGATAAGTTTCTGAAAGGCAACGCTTCAGCCAATACTGGGAATATCGGGACCGATCTCGGCAGCAAGCCCGATCCCAAACAACACTATGACTGGCCAACCACCGAACTGACCGGCGAACTGTAGTACCGATCGGAACGGATCTCTCCGTCGCGAAGCGGGCGGGGAAGTAGCAGATATCCCCCATTCTCCGTTAAAGGGAGTGGGGGATTTCTACTATTACAATAAGAACTTTCACACCGATCGTGCGCATGTATCTTCGCCGTGCCGGTTGCATTATGCCCGGGAAGGTTTTTCGGACTTACGGGAAGGAATCACAGGACGGAGGGCCCCACCCTATCGTGAAATGATGATATTTCGAAACTGTGTGATATTGCCCTGCCTGTGGGTAACGAAGTACATTCCTCGCGCGGACAAAGGGAAACCGACCAGCGTGATTCCGGAAAAAGAGTTTGGACCGTACCGTTCGGCTCGCATTCTCCTCCCCAGACAATTGTAGACGGTGATTTCGAGCGGCTTTCCCGGATAAGTTCGGAAGTTCAGACGGGTATCGCCGATTTCGAACGTCCGGTACTCCGGGGTATTCGCGATTGTGCCGTAACGGTCGCGAACACCGGTGCCCATGCCTGGAATGACGCATGTGGTGATGGACCTGCCTGGAGCGCTCAACGAGAGCCGTTTTACATCGATCGCCGCGTCGGGTTCCCGGGTAAGGCTCCCGGGAAGCGAGAATCGGTGGATCCGCGCTGTGCCGCCCGGAGCTGCGGCGAATCTCGACAGGTCGATCGTGTAATCCTCAGAGCCGCCGGCATTGTTTCTGAGCACCACGATCAGGTCTCCGGTACCCGGCGCAAGAGCCGCGACCGAATTGGTATCGCTGCTCCCGATGATCAACGATCCCGGCCTTATGAATCTGCTGAACGCCGCATGCATGTAATAACGTTTGGAATACGAGAACCGTTGCCGTGAATGGTCGAGCGCGATTGTCATCCAGTCGGCCACCGGGTCACAGACCTGCCAGTCGATCCAGGCGTTCGGTTTCATTATGCGTAAATCCTGTATGATGACGTGCGACATCCACATGGTGATGTCGCTCGGGTCGTTTCCTTTCCCGAGCGGTCCTGATTCCGACTGCCAAAGGTTCATTTTTAGCGCTTTCGCGAGGGAATCAACAGATCTTCTCGACTGCCATCCGCCGTAGGAGTGGGAATTGATCTGCGACAGAAACCCGAATGCGCTGTCGTCGTATGAGGCGAAACTTTTCACCGTCTGGTCGAGCGATGTCTCGTCCGCGGCGCTTACCATGGTGGCGCCGAACAGGCCTTTCGCGACCAGCTGTTTGCCGAGCTCCCTGATTATCGCGGATTGCTCTTTTTTGAAGCCGCACCCCTCCTGGCCGCCGTTGATTTTCCAATAACCGGACGAGGGTTCGTTGAACGGCTCGACAGTCCTGAACGTGATCCCCCAGGTCTCTCTGTAGTACCCGGCCACCGAGGCAAGGTATTCGGCGAATGCGGTGAAATGGTCCGATTTGAGGTTATCCGCACCGTTGACGTTTCCTGAAACACAGCCGCTCACGGTCATCCACCACGGAGGTGAATTCGAGAACGCCTCGAAGATCAGACCCTCTCCTCTCGCTGCGATTCCCAGAAGAACGTTGCGCTGGTACTGATCCGAGTTCCAGTCGTATGCGGCAATTTCGTCCGCCTTGAAACCTGGAACCGCTCTCGCCTCTGATAAATGATCGTGCCCGGGCTGGTCCCCGCCGCCTATATTGTACCTGAAACAGTTGTATCCCAGTCCTGTATCGGGATCCACGATCGCGCCGATCAGTTCCCTTCTGTTCGCTTCGCTCCACTTTCCCGCCTGAACCGCCCACCAACACAGACTGGTACCCCACCCCTCGAAAATCTGGTGTTTTTCCCAGGGATCGATGACCACTTCGATTCCGGAAATTGCCGGCCTAGGCAAGGCCGTAAGGAGCATGATCGCAAGAAACAGGATGTTCTGAGAGAGAGTTCGCATAATGCTTCGGGTATTGCGACAGTGCGGTTAAGCGAATAATGTTCGAATACGGTAAAAAACCTTACAGCCGCGACGACCAAGTCAGTTGCGGTGAACGGTCGAGGTTCCGGCCGAACCCGCGTGTGCCGCTGCGATGATAAGCCGCAGGGTAATGCAGATTGAAAGATACTTTGGATGCCGCGCGCCGGGCAAACGCGGCAGCAATCAAGGATCGGCCATCACCGATAAGGCTTCCATAAAAATCCTTCCAGAGGTTCAACACTGGGAGCCACCGGCTCTGGGGATGGAGGAAGGCGGCACCTTGGAATGTAATGCATTCTTCTTGTTTTCCGCGGGCTGTTGCCCGACTCAATCAGGTCACCCGCCTATGGCTGGTGGCCTGGTTGAATCTTCCTTATGGTATGCGGAATCAGGCGCCTTCAGGTGGCATAATCATTGCGTTTCGCAAATATTTAGGCAAGCAGCGAGAGGACCTCGACAATGTGGGAAATTTCACCGTACTCAGCGAACGGGTTTTATTGTTTTTACGCAGACAGTTCCTGTTTCCAGAAAGCACACGGGGTGAGCCCTTGCTTGCCGGTGCGGTAAAGCCTTCCAGGATTTTAACGCGGGGAGCCGTCGGCATGCCGGTGGGGCAAAACGGTTCCTTTGAATGCAATTCATTCATCTTGTTTTCCGCGGGTTACTGCCCGCTCAAGTCAAATCACCGCCGCGGTGGCCTGGCTGATTCGAATGTAACGGGAATGGAATAAAAACAAGATCGGGCGAAGCATGAGTGAAAGCGGCGAAGCGGTTCTCATCTATGCGGAAACCGTGATAGATACGGCTCGTGAAGCGTTGCTCATCCTCGATGAGGAACTCCGGGTGATGATGGCCAACCGGTCGTTTTGCCGGCAATTCCACATTCAGCGGGAGGAGGCCGAAGGCCGGTCGATATTCGAGCTCGGCAGCCGGCAGTGGGACGTAGCCGAACTACGGCATCTGCTTGAAAATATCATGCCCGAGCGGACCGTGATCGAGGAGTTCGAGATACGGATCAACCTCGATGAAGCCGGTGAGAAAATGATACTGCTCAATGCCCGCAGGGTGGAGCGGGACGGGAGCATCCCCGGTTATATCCTTCTTGCCCTGGAAGATGTCACGTCCCGGTTCATGGAACGGCATGAGCATGCGGAATCGGAATCCAGATACCGGAAACTCATAGAAGAGGTCGTCACAGAATGCAAGAGAGTGGAACGGGCCCGGCTGGAGAGTGAGCGGGATCTCGAGGATACCCAGCGGCTCGCCAACTTGGGAAGCTGGAGATTGAATATGGAAAGCGGCGAGCTGCTCTACTCTGAGGAAACCTTCAGAATTTACGGAGAGGAACCATTCTCTTTTCAGCCGACAATGAGCATGTATCTTTCGTGCGTTCACCCGAAAGATCGTGAACTTGTGGAAGGCGCGTTTGCGGATCTGCAGAATGGCCGCCTCACGGGAGTAGATCTCGAGTTCCGCATCCTCCGCAAAGACGGATCGGTCCGGAATATCAGGTCGGTCGGGGAGGTTACGAAGACCACCTCGGAGGGCAGACCTTTTTTCGTGCGTGGAACGAGCCAGGATATCACTGAACGTAAACTCCTGGAGGAACAACTCGAGAGCGAACGTGACTTTGTCAATGCGGTGATCCAGACTTCAGGGGCCTTGATCACCGTTTTCGACCGGGAAGGCAAAATCATAAGATTCAACAGGGCATGCGAGGAATTGACGGGATATACTGCGGAAGAAGTCATGGGGCGCGTGCTTTTCGACCTTTTCATTCCTCCTGAAGAGCTGGAGGATACCCATAAAGTGGTCGCGCGTCTCTTCGGCGGAGAGAGAATGGTCAACGCCGAGGACCACTGGGTCACCAGATCGGGAGAAAAGCGTTTCTTGCGCTGGCGCAAGTCCATCATGCTCGACGACAGGGGAATGCCGGCCTATGCCATCGCGACGGGAATAGATATCACCGACCGCAAGAGGGCCGAAAAGGCGATGCGGGACAGCGAGAGGAAATACCGTACACTTTTCGAGAACATGGCGGAGGAGGTCCACTACTGGCGGCTCGTACGTGACGGGACCGGAGAGATCGTGACCTGGAGGCTTGTGGACATCAACCCTTCAGGGCTCAGGAACTGGGGGTACGCGAGTGTCGAGGAGATTCGGGGCAAGACTACCGACGAAATCTTCGGACCCGGCGCGACAGATCACAGCATGGCTGTCGTAAATAAGATCTTTACCGATGGCGTGCCATATTCGTACGAGGATTATTATCCGAACCTCGACAGGCATTTCAGGTTCACCAGCGTTCCCGTGGGGGACTGTTTCATCACTACCGGCGCGGATATCACCAGGATCAAGAAGGCGGAAATCGCCCTGCGCGAGGAACGAGAGCTGCTCAATGCGGTTATCGACGGTATCCCGGTCATGCTGACCATTTACGATGCAAGAGATCTTACGTTCCAGACGAACACTCATTTCGAACGGGTGACCGGGTGGACAAATGAGGACATGCATCGAACCGATGCCATGGAGAAGGTCTATCCCGATCCGGATTATCGTGCTATGATGACCGAATACATGCGATCCCTTAAGCCCGGATTCAAGGATCTGGTGATGACCGCAAAAAGCGGCGGAACAATCGAGTCGAGCTGGGCCAACATACGCCTCGCCGACGGCAGGCAGGTCGGCATCGGAATAGACATCAGGGAACGAAGGCGAATGGAAGAGCAGCTCGAGCGCAGGGCGGAGGAACTTGCCGTCGCGAACCGCGATCTCGAGTCGTTTTCCTACTCCGTCTCTCACGACCTCCGCAATCCTCTCGAAATCGTCGCCGGCTTCGCAGGCATTCTGAATGAAGAATACGCAGGGCGGCTCGACGATGAAGGGCGAGATTACCTGCGGCGTATCGATGAGGCAGTCGGTAAAATGCAACGGCTGATCGGGGACATGCTCACATTGTCGCGTATCGGCAGACAGGAGATGAAAAAGAGCGATGTCCATCTCAGCGGCATGGTGCGTGACTACATCGAGGAATTGAGGAGCGGGGAACCGGGGCGCCATGCGGAATGCATCGTTCAGGAGAACGTGCACGCTATCGCCGACCCCAGGATGGTGCATCTGGCTCTGGAAAATCTGCTGCGCAACGCCTGGAAATTCACCTCCAGGAGTGCGGCCGCACGCATCGAGTTCGGAAGTCTCGCTGATAGAAATCAGACGATCTACTATGTTCGGGACAATGGAGTGGGT
>CAZGVZ010000090.1:0-2002 GCA_964529145.1 uncultured Fibrobacteraceae bacterium
CCGGAACCCTGTACCCTCCCAGAGCTCAGGTTCCTGGTTGAACACCGGGACGGCGTCGACACCCTGACGACGGACCCGATCCCTTTGCAAATAATTTCAGTGGTCACCGGAGACACCGCGGACCTGATTGGGTTGAAACCGCCCCTGACCGCTGGCAGGCCCCCGAAGTGGTGGCTGTGGCTTTCCGGCGGAGCGATCGGGCTCACCGGTCTGCTCCTGGGCCTGTCGTACGTGTCCAGGAAACTTCGTAAAATACCGCCGCCGCCCCCTCCAGTGCCTCCTTATGAAGAAGCGATAGATGCGCTGCGGGATCTGTCCGCGAAAAAGTATCTTCGGCGGGGTCTTGTAAGGGAGCACGTATTCGAACTCTCCGAAATTTTCAAGCGTTACATCGGACGCCGGTTCGAGTGCAACGCATCAGAGTTCACTTCAGAGGAAATGACTGCCTGGGCAGGCGCTTCGGCTCTTGGAAAAAAACAGCGTGGAACGATAGAGTGGTTTTTCAGGGCGACCGACCCTGTCAAGTTCGCCAGAATGATACCCGATTCCGGTACGGTCGACCGTTTCGACCTTGAAGTGCGCGATTTTCTCGAATCTACCAAACCGGTCCGGGAGCCGGAATCTCCCATCGAAGATCCCGCCCCACCCCCTTCCGCTGAAAATTCCATGTGTGCGGGTGCCGAGTCTTCCGGAAAGAACATCGATCCGGAGCGGGAAAGGAAGACCGGGCCATGAGATTCAAGGATCCCTTGATGCTTCTTCTGCTCGTGCTCTGGATTCCGATGCTTCTTGTGTATATTCGCAGGGAACGGAGATTTCGTCCCGCGATACGGTTCTCCGACCTGAGCCTGGTTGACCGGGCGCCCCGTTCGATGTTCGTCAAAGCCCGTCATCTTCTAATCGCCTTGCGTCTTCTCGGTTTCGCGCTGCTCGTGATCGCGCTGGCCAGGCCTCAACTGGGTCATACCGACGAGGAGGTCTCGACCGAAGGGGTCGACATCATGCTTATTCTCGATATAAGCGAAAGCATGCGCGCACTGGATTTCCAGCCTGACAACCGGCTCGCGGTCGCGAAGAAAACAATGAGGGAATTCATCGGGAAAAGATCTTCCGACCGCATCGGACTGGTCGTCTTCGGCGCACGCAGCTTCACGAAATGCCCGCTCACGCTCGATTATAACGTGCTCGATCGGTTCATCGATGAGGTCACCTTTACCGATTTCAGCTACCAGACGGCGATCGGGACCGCGCTCGCGACCGCGGCGAACCGGCTGAAAGACTCGAACGCAAGAAGCAAGGTGATCGTGCTGCTTACAGACGGATCAAACAACGCCGGAGATATCCCGCCGCTTACTGCGGCGAAAGCAGCCGCGGAACTCGGTATCAAGATTCACACGATAGGGGTCGGCAAGGAGGGAAAGGTACCGATACCCGTGAAGGTGCAAAACCCGTTCACCGGAACGATCAAAGAACAGGTTCAGATGATGGATTCCGATCTCGACGAAAAGACTCTCCAGGAGATTGCGGCAGAGAGCGGGGGGGACTTTTTCCGCGCTCAAAGCCCGGAAAAACTAGCCGAAATCTATGACCGGATAGATAAAATGGAGAAAACCGAGATAAAAACCAGAATCTACACCTCTTTCGAGGAAAGATTCTATCCATGGTTGTGGGCCGGTTTCCTCCTGCTGGTAATGGAAACGGTCTTGCACCATACGCGTTTCAGGCGAATTCCTTAAAGGTTGGATTGCATGAAATTCGGGAACCCTGAATATTTTCTCCTCTGGCTTCTGTTGCCGGTCATCATCGGATTCTTCATCTGGGCTCACCAGCGCCGTAAAGCCGCGCTGCGGCGTTTCGCCGCGATCGATCTCATCGGCAAACTCACTCCCTCCTCGGGCGGACTTTCCCGTCAGCTGGTCAAATGGACCTTTTTCTGCCTGTTCTTTCTCTTCCTGGTGATCGCCCTGGCCCGCCCCCGTTTCGGAGTCAAGATGGAGATGGT
>CAZGVZ010000090.1:2012-10736 GCA_964529145.1 uncultured Fibrobacteraceae bacterium
AGCGCAAAGGTATCGACGTCATTGTGGCTCTCGATATTTCGCAAAGCATGCTCGCCGAGGATATCGCCCCGAACAGGATCGATCTCGCGAAGCATGAAATCGTGAAACTTATCGATATGCTCAAAGGAGACAGGATCGGACTGGTCGTGTTCGCCGGTGAAAGTTTCGTCCAATGCCCTCTCACACTCGATTACGGAGCGGCCAAGATGTTTCTCGACGCGGTCTCCACCGGCTGGGTCGAGCGGCAGGGAACGGCGCTCGCCGAAGCGATCACGAAGGCAACGGCAGCTTTCCGGAGCAATGCGAGAAAACACAAGGTGCTTGTGCTCATTACCGACGGAGAGGACCAGGAAGGAGATGCGGAAGCCGCGGCGCGAAAGGCTTCCGGAGAGGGAATAATCATCTACACCATTGGCGTGGGTTCCGAAAGCGGAGTTCCGATCCCGCTCAAACACGGAAACGACAATGTGGTATACAAAAAAGATAAATCCGGCAATCTCGTCATGACGAAACTCAATCCCATGGTCCTGGTGAGAATCGCCGAAGAGGGCAAAGGCGCCTACTTCCACGCAGGTTCCAATCTGGAGCTTTCCCGTATCATCGGCCAAATCGCATCAATGGAAAAGAAGGATCTGGGTGCAAGTAGAATCGCCACTTTCGAGGAACGCTACCAGATTCCTCTTCTCATCGCGCTTCTTATGCTCTGCGTCGAATTTTTCATTCCCGAACGGATTCGGAGAAAGCGGGAATGGAAGGGAAGGTTCGAATGATGTGTTCATGTCTGAAGCTGCTGCCTCCGTTTTCGCTCGCCGTTCTCGCCTGCATCTCCGGTGCCAATGCCGACGAGGTGTACTCGAAGACCGAGAGGGCCAACCGTCTTTACAAACAAGGTAAATTCGAAGATGCGCTCAAATTGTACGAGGACGCGCTGCTGCTCTCGCCTTCGGACGAGAAGCTCAAGATTAACAGGGGAAACGCTTTTTACCAGCTCGGTAACTTCGAAGATGCGGAAAATAGCTATCAAGGCGCTCTCTCGATCAAGGAGAAAAAACACCGTGCCGCCGCGCATTACAACGCGGGGAATACCCTGTTTCGTAAAGGCGAAGAGCTGCAAAGACAGGGTGACCCGAAAGCGCAGGAGCACTACAAACAGGCGCTCGAACACTATATCCGGTCACTCGACCTGCAACCTTCGGATTTCGACACAAAGTGGAACCTTCAACTGGCGCATGCGCGTTTGAAACAGATGGAGCAACAACAGCAACAACAGCAACAACAGCAACAGCAGGACAAAAACGGCGACAAGGATCAGAAGCAGGAGAATCGGCCCGACGATCAGGCCCGATCGCAGAACGAAGAACAGGACAGGAACGAAGAACAGGACCAAAACGAAAAAGAGAGTCAGGATGACCGGAACGATACGCAGAACGGGCAGGATCGGGACGGGGAAAACGAGCGACAAAATCCTGATCAGAGGGAGGCGAAACCTGAACCCGACCGGAAGGAAAAGGATCTGAAAAAAGAGGAGGCAAGACGCATCCTGGAGCTCTACGCCGATGATGCGGATTCATTGAACAGGCCGCCCAAGAAAGGCATTGGCAAAGCACAGCAACCTGAACGGGACTGGTGATGACACACGGACGCGATCACGAATTTTCGACATTCGAGTACGAAGCGGGCGACGGCATGAGGATAAGGGGTTCACGTCATGGTACCGGTCGCACGAATTCACCCTGCGTTATTTTCTGTCATGGTTTCACGGCGCACCGTTTTGGGCCGGGATATCTTTTTGTCAAAATTTCCCGCGCGCTTGCGGATGCGGGATTCTCTTCAGTACGGTTCGATTTCCGCGGCGCGGGCGAAAGCGAAGGTCTATTCAGCGCCATGCATGCCGGAACCATGATGGAGGACCTCGATACCATCGTCTTTGAGACGCGACAAAGATGGTCGCCTTCGCGCCTGGTTCTTTGCGGCCACAGCTTCGGGGGAATGATCGCCGCCCGCCGCGCGGCGCCGCTCGGGGTGGACGGCTGTATCCTGCTCTCCCCGGTGGGAGACCCGTTGCGTGCTGTGCACAGCAGGAAAAGCCTTCTCGAATCCGGCCCCAACCCGACCGGATTCTACGAGAACGGTCCTCATGAAATGAGTCTCGCCTTTCTCGATCACCTGCTTGGATTCGACCCTGTCGAAGAGTTTTCCGCTTGTTTCAAAGGCAAGCTGCTCCTGCTGCAGGGCGACAAGGATCCTTCCATTCCGGTCGAGGAATCCTTCCGATATATCGCTGCATCCAAAGACGCGTCGGTTCCCGCTGAATATCACCTGCTTCAGGGAGCGGATCACAACTATTCCCGTGTCGCGGATGTAAAAAAGGTGACCGAAACCATCTCGTCCTGGATGAAGGAGCATTTCGGTGAATAGAAAGCTGCGATGGATACCTCTCGGCCTGTTTTTTCCTGTGTACGGGATGTGCCAGGTGCAATTTTCCGCATCGACCGAACGCACGAAAATCACCTTGAGCGAACAGGTGACCGTCGCCGCCACGCTCATCACCCCTGCACAGGTGCCGAACCTGTCGATCCCTCCCGTGGCTACCGACGACGCCTTCACTCTACTCAAAACAGATATGCAGCAATCGTCGTCATCATCGATCCAGATAATCAACGGAAAGGCTTCTCAAAAAAACGAAATCTCGACTCATTTCCTCTATGTGATCACTCCCCGCCGAAGCGGATCGTTCACCTTCCCGGCCCTGTCGGTCAACGTGAATGGCGTGTCGTTTCAGACACAACCCATCCGGTTTACAGTCTCGACCGAACCGGTCAGCAATCCCGATGTACTCGTTCTGGTCAGCTCCTCGAGACGTTCGCTGTATCCCGGCGAGCAGGCCCTTCTCACCTTCAAGGTAGCACAGCGGGCCCAGGCTCAGTCGGGCACCGACGTTCGTAACGGATTCAACTCAGCCCTGGAGAAGATCGAACAGGCGCTCGGTAAAAATTTCGCTCTGACCAGACTTTTCACCAATCAGGTCACCTCGGGATCCGAAAGAATTGACGGCGAAATCTACAACGTGTATTCCCTGCGCTTTTCCATATTTCCTCTCTCCGCCGGATCATGTGAAATACCATCGCTGCCTTTCGAATACCAGGAGCTTCGCAGGGCGCGGCGTCGCGCCGATCCTTTTTTCGACGATTTTTTTGGAGGAAGCATTTTCGGCGGAGGCGTGCAGGCAACCAACCGAACCGCATTCAGCAGACCGTTGACACTGGAAATAAAACCGCTTCCCCCCTCTCCCGGGGGATTCTCGGGAGCGGTCGGTACTTTTTCCCTCAATGCGACCGCTGATCCTCGTGAAATCCCCGCAGGTGAAGCGGTCACCCTTACGGTATCGCTGCAAGGCAATACCCGGCCGGGCAACATGGGCGACATCGTCATCGGGCAGCGTGAGGATTTCGAGCTGTTCGCTCCGGAAAAGCAGGTCGTCGTCGATACGGGCGAGGCCGGAATCTCGACGCGCAAGTCGTACAAATATCTCCTCATTCCCAAAAAGGAGGGTACACTTACACTCGACCCGATCTCCTATGTATACTTCAACTCGAGGGAAGGATCTTACGCGACCGCAGCCTCGCCTCCCCTCGTTATCAATGTTACCAGGGGAAAAGACGGACAGAAGGAACAGGGACGCTACCTCAGCCAGGAGGAGATCCGGGAGGTCGGAAGGGATATCAGGTACATTAAAACAACCGTGAATCTCAAGCATCAGTCCCGTCAACCTTACCGGGAACCGCTCTTTTATATGCTTTTTCCACTGCCTCTCCTTTTCCTTGGACTATCTATCCTTTACCGGTTTCAGTCTACCCATCGCGAACGCAATGTGGCGTTGCAGAGACGCAATCGAGCGCTCGCCTCGGCCCTCAAACAGCTCTCATATCTCAGGAAACAGGGAAAATCCATATCCCAGGACAGCCTTCTCAGTTCCGTATCGTCGACCATAGAAGCGTATATTTCCCACAAGTTCGGTTTCCCGGCTACCGGGCGGACTCTCGAGGAGCTCAGGGAAAAGCTCCTGGATTCCATGTCGGACGAAGCGACGGCTGCAGGGTTGACCTCGTTCATCGAGCAGATCGACAATTACCGGTTCGGAGGTGCGAGCTTCGACGACACTACCCGGTCCTCCGTTCTCGACCAGGCTGCATCATTTTTGAACGGTCTGGAAAGAGGAACGAAAAAAGAGAGGACCACAATGATGAAAAAGGCCCTGACAGTCGCGGCCGTTCTTCTGGTACCGGCTCTCGCGAGGAGCGCGCCCCTGACACACTGGTTCGAAAAAGCGAACGAAGCCTACAGCAGCGGTCAGTTCGACAGCGCTGCCCATTACTACGAAAGCATCATAGAATCGGGCATGGAGAACAGTACGGTATTCTATAATTATGGAAACGCTCTCTTCCGTCTTAAAAAGCTCGGCCAGGCACGACTCGCATACGAAAAAGCCGCGGTTCTCGACCCCGACGACCCGGATATCACTTCCAATCTCCGTTTCATTCAATCGAATATCGTAGATCGCGTTTCCGAACCGGAACGTGGATTTCTCGACAACATTCTATGGAAGCTCCACGTTCTCTTCTCATTGAAACAGCAGCTGTGGATCGCGTTGATCGTACTGAGCCTGACAGCGTTTCTTGCCGGACTCTCCTTGTTCGTTCCCAGGAACGTTCGACTCTGGCTCATTTATTTTTCGGTGCTGACCTGCATGCTCCTTACTGTGCTCGGAATTTCGATAGGCGTGAAAGTATACGATTCCGAAAAGACTTCCTATGCGATCGTGCTCGTCCCTTCGACCGAAGCGATGAACGAACCCGAAGGTACGACCGTTCTTTTCACCGCTCACGAAGGCACGAAATTCCGTATCAGAAAAAACGCAGAAGAATGGGTGCTCGTCAGCCTTCCGAACGGGGTGAGCGGATGGGTCCAAAGAAAGGATCTTGGGACGATCTGATCCCTTTTCCGGACTTTTGGATCCGGAAGTCGCAAAATTTCAAGAAATACGCGACCTTCCCGATCACTGCGGATTTCTTGTTTCCCTTCCTACAATATGGTACTATGTAAGGGTACACTCGTACCAACTCCACAGCAAAGAGAAACCGATGCATCCACGGATCCATTTCCGAACGGCCCTTCCGATACTGATTCTTTCCGCCATAATAATTTCCCTCCATGCCTTCTACGGATCCAGGTCTTTCGCACCGGTTTTCGCCATCCTTCTATTCGTTCTGGTCCTGCTGGTACATTTTTTCATCGAGAAACCGCTCCTGCACATTCAAAACGCACTTGACAGGAATGACACGTCCCTTATTGAAAAATTACGTAAATCGAAGAGCAGATTCGGCCGGCTGGCTGAACTGGTGAGCCAGTCGTTCATCCAGAAAGAACGGCTCCGCGCAGAAATCGACGAACGCGCGAGAGCCGAGACGAAACTCGCGGACCAGGAGAAACGGTTCAGGGATCTTTTTGAAACGGCCCCAGACGCGATCATCTGTACCGACACGTCCGGATCGATCATTCTCACGAATCAACACGCGCTCACGATACTGGATTACCGTAAACCGGAAACTCCCGTCGGCAAAAGTATCTCCTCCTTCAGCGCCGGTACATCGAGCCTCAGCATCGAACGGCTTCTGGCGACTTCGGACGACGGCAGGCAGATACGCGATTTCGAGTGCGCGATGAGAAAACGGAACGGCGACATTTTTACCGCCGAAATCCGTCTCGTGCAGACCCTCCCGGGAAACGAAGGCAGCACGCTGATTTTCCACATCCGCGATATCACACGTCAAAAAGCCGCCGAAGGGGAAAAACTGAGGCTCGAAGAACAGTTCCGCGTAGCCTACAAACTCGAAGCCATAGGCAAGCTCGCAGGAGGCATCGCCCACGATTACAACAACATACTCGGAGCGATATCGGGATACGCGGATCTCATCCACCAGAGATACAACGGAGACGAACGCCTCGACAGATATGCCAACATGATCCTGTCCGCGACCGGAAGAGCTTCCGAGCTGACGAAAAAGCTCCTGATTTTCGCGCGTAAAAACAAGCTCAACATGACCGACTTCGACGCTCAGAAAACTCTCTCCGAAGTCATCGAGCTCCTGCAGCATACGCTCGAAAAGGAAATATTTATCCTTTACAGAAACAACGCGGAGAAAACATTCATCCATGGAGATACCGTACTTTTCCAGAACGCGATCATGAATCTGGCGCTTAACGCACGTGACGCGATGCCCAGCGGAGGCAATCTTGTGATACAGTCGGACAACATGGAAATCGGGGCTGCGGCCATAACCGGCGATCCCCTGGGAATCGTTCCGGGGAAATATTTCACCGTGACCGTCTCCGACAATGGCATCGGGATGGACGAAAACACCAAAAAACGGATTTTCGAGCCGTTCTTCACTACCAAAGACATAGGAGAAGGCACCGGACTAGGGCTGGCCAGCGTTTACGGGACCATAAAGAGCCACAACGGGCACATCGAGGTCAGAAGCGCTCCAGGCGAGGGTACGTCCTTTTATATCTATTTTCCTCTTGTCGAGCAGGTTCTTCCCGAAACACCGGGGCATGAAAGGCATTCCACGGTCGCCGGAAAGGGTCACATCCTTTTCGTGGATGACGAGGAGTTCCTGAGGGACGCTGTCAGGGAAATGCTGGCATGGCTGGGTTACGAGGTCACGGTATGTGCGGACGGCTTCGAAGCCCTCGCCATCTATTCTCCGGCCCCGGAACGGTTCGATCTGGTGATCCTTGACATGAAAATGCCCGGTATGACCGGTCTCGACTGCTTTGAGAGAATGAAACAACTCAGACCCGGAGTCAGAGCGCTCATTTCCACGGGATACTGCATCGATGAAGAGAGGCAGAAAGTGTTCGACGAAGGGATCCTCGGAATCATACAGAAGCCATTCGTGTCCGCCCAGCTCGCGCATGCCGTCAATGAAGCGCTTGGATGACCTCTCGCCACCGTAACGGACCGTACTGCTTCGAAACCGCTCCGCGTTTGACAATAGTCAGGATCCGTAACTATTTTGCACGGGATGAGCTTCGAGGAGACTCTCGGCGGCGCCGAAAGCGGATTTGTCTATTCTGAAGAATCACCACCGTCATAATTACAAACCGGAGGAGATGGAATATGGATCGTTCACGATTTCGCAGTCTGGGCTGGGAGAGGGATCTGCCGGATGTACGGGACTTTTCTGAAGAGCACGAAAAAATCGGTAAGATCCTGACTCAGTCCGCCAGGTTGAAAACGGCGAGAAAAACCCTTCCCCCCTCCGCGGACCTGCGAAGCGGCTGCTCACCGGTCGAAGACCAGGGGCAACTCGGTTCCTGCACGGCGCATGCGGGTGTGGGCCTCATGGAATATTTTCAGCGCAACGCGTTCGGAACCCACCTCGAGGGGTCTCGGCTTTTTCTTTACAAAACCACACGAAAGCTCCTCGGCTGGAACGGGGACGACGGGGCCTACCTCAGGACAACCATGAAAGCCATGGCGCTCTTCGGGATCTGTCCGGAAGCGCATTGGCCCTACCGGCCCGAAACGTACAACGACGAACCGACCGCGTTCTGCTATGCCCTAGGTCAATCGTACCAGGCCACCGATTACTACCGCATCGATCCACCGGGCGTACCGGCGAAGGAAATCCTCGGGTCAGTAAAGGAAAAATGCGCGGCCGGGCTGCCTTCGATGTTCGGCTTCTCGGTGTACAGTTCGATACCCACCGAAGAGGGAGAGCCGGACATCCCTTTTCCCGGCGGGAAAGACCGTCTCGAAGGAGGGCATGCGGTCATGGCAGTGGGGTATGACGACAAAAGGAAAATCGGAAAGTGCACCGGTGCTCTTCTCATCCGCAATTCCTGGGGAAGGAAATGGGGGGACGCAGGATACGGCTGGTTGCCCTACGAATATGTCATGGAGGGACTCGCGGTGGACTTCTGGTCATTGGCTGACGCTGATTTCGTCGATACCGGGCTGTTTTCGGAGTGATCCGCCGCGCGCGGCGCTGAAGGTATCCGTTGTGAAAACTGCCGGCGTGCTGTGCGGTATCGTGCAATACGGCATCGAAGACCTCAGGAAAATAGTCGTCGAGCAAAATGATCCCCAGATCGTGAAGAAGCCCCGCAAGAAAAGCCTCCTCCGCGTCCACGCTTCCCGCACGTCTGGCCGCATGCTCGGCGATAATCGCGACCGCGAGGGAATGATACCAGAAATCTACCCTGTCGAACCCGAGATTTTTATTCCTTGTTTCGAAAAGCTTCATCACCGACATTCCCATCACGATTCTCCTGGTCTCCATGAAACCGATCCGGATAATGGCGTCTTTTACCGAATTGATTCGATGGTGCGTGCTTGCAAAAAAAACGGAATTTGAAATCTTGAGCAGATGAGCTACGATGTACGGGTCTGCCCGGGCCGCCCGGGCGAGCTCAATCGCTCCGGTTCCTTCATCTCCGGCGATCTTGAGAACTTTTGCCACAATAAACGGAAAAGCCGCCAGATTGGCGATGTGGCGGACCATGGCGCCAATTTTCCGGCCAGGTTCGGTATCCGGGTGAAGAATCAGTGAGATATCCTCTTTTCTTTCAGAAGCGATATCTCTCTTCTCGATGGTCTTGTTCAGCGTTTTCAGGAACAACTCGATCCGCGATCAGGGAGCCCCGCAGAGTCATGAT
>CAZGVZ010000091.1:0-10733 GCA_964529145.1 uncultured Fibrobacteraceae bacterium
GACAAAAGGGAATCAATAGGGAGGAAAATTTTATGGCAGAGCCAGCAGTAGATAAGAACATAAAAGAACTGGAAAAGAAACAGGAATGGTGGTGGGCTGCGGAGAAGAAGCGGTCGAAGAGACTGGACTATCTGCGGAAAGCCATCTGGAAGAAAGGAGCGGTCGGAGGCGTTTATCCGGCCGGATTGCGGGTGGATTTGGAGCAGGCCAAGATCGACACGGATTTCATGCGATCGCTGGAGTATGCACCGGATCCGCATGTCATCAAATTTGCCAAGATGTTCGCCAATTACCTGGACAACAAGACCATCTTCATCACCGATCAGGCCCAGCTGGTGGGTTACGCGGGCAGCCTTCCGCATACGGTTGCCTGGCTGCCCAGCGTTGGTTCGCCGTTGAACGTCGAGGTTCTCAATGATGCGACCGCTCTACCGGAACCGCTGGATGAGAGTCTGAAGATCATCAATGAGGTCATCACGTTCTGGTCGGGGAAAGCCGATGCCGACAAGATGGCGCCCATGGCGGACGTGGAGGACCTGACAAAGATACTTTCCGGCACGATCGTTTGGGGCGTTCCCCTGGCGAGGGGTGGTTATTCCGGCAAAAACTACGAGTACTTTATGACGGGTGAGCGGGCCTTTGAAGACATCATCGCCGAGATCGACAAAAAGCTCGACGACGCATACGACTTCGTCCATTCGCCGGTTGCCGATCATCGCGTATCAGAGACCTATCCCAAGATGGTTTACTGGGAAGCGATGCAGATATGCCTTCGGGCCGGTATTCGTCACGGTCAGCGTTATGCGCGCCTGGCGAGAATCATAGCCGAGAACTATGAGACCGACAACAAGCGCAAGGAAGAGCTGTTACAGATCGCCAGTTGCTGCGAACAGGTGCCGGCCAAACCGCCTCGGACCCTTCAGGAATCGCTTCAGTATGACATCTTCACCCAGGTCTTCAGCCGGGCGGAGGCCATTGAAGGTGCCTGGCCCGCACGTCCCGACTACTATCACGGGCCGTACTACGACAAAGACGTCAACATCGACAAACGTATTTCCAAGGAAGACGCCCTGGATCTGGTCGGTGAGTTTCTGATCCGTGCCCACGAGGTTTCACAGTACAAGCCCAAATGGGTCCGGGAAGGCTTGCAGGGCATCGAAGGAACGTGGGTCTGGACACTGGGCGGCGTCAAGAAAGACGGCAGCGACGCCTGCAACGACATGACCGTTGCCCTGCTTCAGGCCGCCCGTCTGGTGCGAGTTTCCAATCCGACCTTCGGCTTCCGCTGGCACCCCCAGGTGAAAGACGAAGTCCTGCGCGAATGCTTTGAGTGCATCCGTCAGGGTCTCGGTTATCCGTCCATGCGTCACGATCCGATTCTGATTGCCAATACCATGCACTGGTACGGACATCCCATCGAAGAGGCGCGTACCTGGGTGCATCAGGCCTGCATGTCACCGAGCCCCACGACCAAACGTGGTTTCCAGCCCATGCGCATGGCCAATGCCACGTCTAATACGGCCAAGATCATGGAATACGTCTTTACCAGTGGATTTGATCCCGTGGTCAACATGCAAATCGGAGCGGAGACGCCTGATTGTGGCACCTTCACCGATTTCGAGCAGGTGTATGACGCCTGGATTACCCAGATGAAGACCATTTTTAGCATCGCCGTCCGGATCATGAACTACACCCGGAAAAACTCCGCAGACTTTTCTCCTCGGCCATACCTGTCATCCATTTCCGAGCGTTCGATAGAAAGCGGCAAGGATGTTATGACGCCGGAGCTGAGCCAGGGGAATTCCTGGATAACAGCCTTTACCTTTGTCGAGAACATCGACAGTCTGGCAGCCATCAAAAAACTGGTCTTTGACGAAAAGAAGTGCACCATGGCCGAACTCAAACAGGCGCTGGCTGACGATTGGCAGGGCCATGAGAAGATGCGTCTGGATTTCGTCCACAATGCGCCGAAGTGGGGCAATGACGACGACTATGTGGACAGCATCATGCTCAGGTGCCTGCGGGATATCGCCAAGTTCTCGCATGAACTGAAGGATCCCATGGGGAACAACTGGCCGATTCTGCCCGAAAACGTCAGCGGTAATATTCACTATGCCAATATCGTGGGTGCATTACCCAATGGCCGACGGAGAGGAGATGCCCTGTATGATGGCGGTATTTCCCCCGGTCCGGGACTGGATAAGAAAGGACCGACGGCGGTGTTGAAGTCATGTGCCAAGATCGACCATATCACCGATGGCCGTGCCTTCCTGTTGAACCAGAGATTTTCACCCACCCAGATGGCCGGAGAGAAGGGATACTCCCTCTGGAAGGCGTACATGGACACCTGGTATAAACTCGGCATCGATCATCTCCAGTTCAACTGCGTGTCCGACGAGACGCTGAGGAGTGCCCAGAAAGAGCCTGAAAAATATCAGGAAGTTATCGTCCGCGTTGCCGGTTACAGCGCGCACTTTGTGGATATCAGCCGCAAGACGCAGGACAATATCATCCAGCGTACTGTTCAGGGAATATCCTAAAGCTACTAACGAGGAGGGGGGGTATCTCCCCTCCTGACTAAAAAAAGCAAAAGGAGATACGATTATGGCAAGAATGAGCAGGGATGATTTAGCAAAGGCAACGACAATATTCGGCATGCAACCCAAGGATGTGCAAAAAGAGTCCGATGCTGATAAGACTCCCGAAAAAAACTGCGGCGTATGCAAGCATTCTCTGGAAAGCGCTTACATGAGCGACGGGAGAGGAACGTGCGCTGTGCTCAAAGAAGGTTCCGATATCACCGTTGATCCACCTGTTTTTAATCTGGAAGCCAAAAATGGGTACATGATAAGACTCCTTACCGACGCTTCCAAATGCACGTATTTTGAAAAAATGGAGTTCATTGATAAGGACGGCCACGAATGCAGCGATCCTCAGTACCGACGTTCGATGCGTCAGCTCCAGGATAAATAGAATTCATTAACTCAGACACATAAGGAGAAGGAAGATATGAAATGCGTAGAGTGTAATTTCGATGCTCCCATCGATAAATTTCGTTACCTGTACAATGCACGGATTGATGCATCGATCAGCTTAAGACAATGTCCCAATTGTCAAACATGGTTGGCTATCGATGAATTAAACGGCGCGATCAAGCAGAAGGTCGGTTTGGGTGAGGCGCCCTGGGGCAAGTCGGCTGGCATCGAGGATTTGGCGAAAGATTAACATTTGGTCATGGGAAATTAATTTGTTAAGATTTTCCATATCAGGAGGTGCGGTCATGGATATGACGTGTCATGTTTGCGGGCATACTGCCAATTATCTTGAGTTCGCCTATCTATGTCAAGGCGGGTGACCGGCATGTGGAGAGTCGGATCTGCGGCAATGTCCGGTCTGCGGAGCCCGATGCGTTTTCTCGCGTGCCGAGAGCTTGGAAGACGAAGATATCGAGATGAAGCAACTTGCGGAAAGGCTTGCCGGCATAGTCAAAAGCGATGATCCGCAGGTCATGACGGAAGCCAAGAACATCCTCGAGAAATTGTATAAGATGAATAGGCGTTGGAATATTCCAACGCTGAATCAATTCTTAAAAGAGCGGCAGCGCGAATTGTTTCTGTAAGGCAAGACACGTTTTGCTTCTGCAGCGGCAGGGCGCTGCAAAATGATTAATGAGAGTAAGCGTCTAACGGTCTTTGATGACCGTTAGACGCTTTTAGAGAAGGATGAATGAACAAATATAATACCACATTAAAAAAAAGCAAAGGAGGCTTTGATCCGGGATTGGCTATACCCGAGGCTGAGGCGCATTTTTTTCTGCCGGGCGAGGTAATTGCTAATTTAGAGATGATAGCCAAGCTATCCCAGCGTCATCCGGTCAATTGTCTGGTAGCGGGGAAACAGGGTTGTGGCAAGTCGACCCTTGTGCGCCAGTTTGCCGCACGCCAGCGAAGACCATTGGCAACCTTTCAGGTCGGAATACTTTCCGAACCCGGTCAGCTTTTCGGTGAACATCGTCTCAAAGACGGTAAAACCTATTATCAGGAATTTCTCTTTCCCCAGGCTATTCAAACTCCGGGTTGTGTTATCCATCTGGAGGAAATTAATCGTCCCGAACATCCAAAAGCATTAAACATGCTTTTTTCAGTGCTTGCCGAAGACAGGAAAGTGTATATTGATGAACTAGGCGAAATCAAGGTGGCTCCGGGCGTTGTTTTCTTTGCTACCCTGAATGAAGGAGAAGAATTCGTTGGAACCGAGATGCTCGATGCAGCGCTCAGTGACCGCTTTTATGTTACCGTACTCGATTATCTGCCTCAAGAGGTGGAAACCAGAGTTCTCCATCTCAAAGGCAGCGTGGACGAAGCCACCGCACTCACCATCGTCAATGTGGCCAACCGACTGCGGGGCAACAGGCAAGAACCCATGGTAATTTCTACACGGCATACCTTGATGATTGCTGAAATGGTGCATTGCGGAGCATCGGTTAAACAAGCTTTCATCCATAGCCTGCAGATGAATAAAAATATTTTGGAAACGGTACTGCTTTCGCTGCACGTGGAACTGGGTCTTAAGGAACACGACGGCAATGGGTATCAGCCCTATTGAGGGGTCAATAGTGGTATGCATGGCGTAGAGTATTTGAATCCCGTCGAACCTCCTGTTCAGGAGGGGATTTCCGCCTACTGGCGGCGCAACACGTCAACCGTGGAATCCGTAGAACTGGCCAATTTGCTGGGTGCATTACGTAAGATCACCGGTTATCTGGGAGATAATATAGGTACCGTCGCTTATGCCGGTTTGGGTCGTGTTAAAGATTCAACGATAGTTCTTGATCCGGAAATGGTCATGGGTCAATACCCTGTGCCTGCCGCACAGGTTGACCAGGTTGCCGGTATTGTCATCCACGAAGCTTTGCACCAGGTTGAGTGGAGCGAGCATATGTGGCGTTGTCTCAAGCAGGACAATTTACGGCCGGCGGATCTTCCGCGCTTACATCGGCTCGTCGAAACGGCTGAAGATATTTATATTGAAAATACCATTAAAGGAACCATGGGGTTGTATCTGGCTGCAGGCAGGGATAAACGCTGTATAGTGCCTTTTACAAGTCGTCCATCCATAGATGCCCTGATGAAACTGTGGTGGACCATTACGTGGAACGAAAACTATCATATAGCAAACGATATTTATTTAAAACCGTTATCCGTTCTGAAGGAACTGGCAGAGCATCTTAAGGACGTAGCTTTGAGTGGCGGAGGAGTCACGCAGCGCTGCGAGAAGCGGGCGCGACTTTATCGTGCTACCTGGGAGCGGATCGCGCCGCTGTTGGAGGGACTGGTTCTCATCAATAAACGTATGGCCTGGTTTTCTTCTTCAGAGGTGCACTCGGCAGCACGGGGTAAAACTTCTTCAAAAGGGGCAATATCCTTGGAACCCGAGTTGAAGCGCGCCATTGAGCTTCAGTTGGCAGCCTCTTCCACGGACATCACAGCGCTTATCGGCGAGGCGGCGGGAACGCAAGACGTCGTACCGACTTCACGCTGGGACTTTAACATTCCGGCACACCCTGTCATTGACAAGGGGCTTGTCGGACGCCTAAAAATATTATTTTTAGGGTATTCCGAACGCGAAAAAATCATCAGTCGCGGTTTGACAGCGGGCCGGATAGATAGCCGTCGTCTCTATCGAGCAGCCAGTACCGGTCGATGTTTCAAGGCTACGGAGAGTAGGCCGACTATGGATTGGAACGTCACGCTTCTGGCAGATGCCAGCGGATCAATGACCGGCACCAAATGGCGCATGGTTGAAAATACAGTTGCAGCCATTCATCGAGCTTTGGTTGGTTACCATAATCATTTTCTCGCCTATGGTTATTTTGAAATGGATGGTGTCCTGATGGTTTCCAATTTGATTAAAGGGGACAGGCTGCTGTCGCTGCCGCCCTATGGCCAGACTGCTTCGGGTCAGGCCATTATAGCTGCTGCCCTGAGCATGCCTCAGGATAAACGTCGCAAGCTCCTGATTCATGTGACGGATGGCGAATCCAATTTCGGGTTGCCCGTGCAAGCCGGCATTGATTTTTGTCATCGGGAACATATCACTCTGATTACATTGGGCTGTGATTGTAAAGATAAGTCGGTCATGCGGGAACAATACGGAAATACCATACAGTTCTTACAAAGTTTCCGGCAATTACCCCATACCGTGGAAAGATTGCTGCGATGGTCTTTTATGAAAGCGCCACGACAGCTTGGCAATAAACGCGCTCATGGTGATCTCTTTTTTAAAGAGAAAAGTTGTGATGAGGCAGAGTGAACTTTGGAAAATTATCTGTGATCTGGTTTGAAATTGATGAATAAAAAAAGTCAATTTGGTTCATGCCGCCTTGAAAGGCGGCAAGGATAACAATCATCAAGCAGCTTAGGCTGACAACGGGGAAAGGGGAAAGAAAATGAATATCAGTGAAACTGTAAAAAAATGCTTGCAAGCAGAAGGGAAAGCCAATATTCTGGCAACCGCGGACAAATCCGGTAAAGTGAATGTAGCGATGTTCGGTTCGTACCAGTTCGTGGATGATTCCTCCGTGCTGGTGATGCTGGGTGACAACCGGTCTTTTAGCAACCTGAAAGAAAATCCCCAAGCAGCGTGTATCGTAATGCTTCATGGCAAGACGGGTATGGCCACTGAAGGATGCCGGCTTTACATGAAAGTTCGCACCATTCAGGATGAAGGTGAAAAATTCAACGAGGTCAAGGAGAAAATCAGAGCGCGAATCGGTGGCGGGGCCGACATTCTCAAGCATCTGATATTGTTTGATATCGTTGAGGCTCGTCCCATCCTCGATTTCGGACAGGGAATTTAGCAAGAACGCATTGGCAAGTCAGAATTTGCCTTTTGGTAGAAAGCTGATTCACTAACACATTCTAAATTTTAATTTGTTTTATGTAATAAAACAAATTCATTGACACTCTTATCCTGTTTATCAGGGTTAGGAATATACTTTTATTAATATGGGAGAATGCATGAACGAACAATCAATCCTTTTAACAGAACTGAAATCCGGCATCGGCACGATAACCTTTAACAGGCCGAAACAGAAAAATTCCCTTTCCCCGGAATTGTTGATGATGCTTCATAATAAACTTAAGGAGTGGCAAACATCTGATGAGGTGCGTGTGGTGGTGATTACAGGCGGGACAGGAAAGGCCTTTTCGTCGGGTTACGATATTGGCTCCATCCCCACGGATATGCCTATGAATCTGAGCGTTGAAGAAGTTAAGTTTATAAAGTCCAACAATCCGCTGGAACTGGCAATGAAAAGTGTTGAAGAATTTCCATGCCCCACCATTGCCATGATGAACGGCTATGCCTTTGGCGCTGGGCTGAACATGGCCATGTGTTGCGATATGCGGATTGCACAATCCGATATTAGTGTGGGTATGCCTCCCGCAAAACTGGGACTGGTTTACCATCCCGACGGCCTGAGACAATTCATCAATGTGGTAGGCATGGCAAAAACCAGGGAGATTTTTTTCACAGCCAGAACCTATAAAGGCGCTGAAGCGCTTCAAATGGGTTTGGTAGACCGTATTGTCCAGCCGCAAGAACTTCAAAAAGTTACTTATGAACTTGCCGAAGAAATAGCGAGCAATGCTCCGCTGACGCTCAAGGGCACTAAGAGAGTATTAGCCATGTTCCGCGAACGTATGACTCTTACGGAAAAACAAATAGCTGAAGCAGACTTACTGATCGCTCAGGCGTTTAATTCAGATGATATTAAAGAAGGAATGGTCGCATTCTTCGAGAAGCGCAAACCAAATTTTAAGGGGAAATAAGTAAAATAATGATGGTGTCACTCATCGGAACAGTGAGTGGCATAGAAATCAGAACTCAAAACTCAAAACATTATTTCTGGAGAATGAAAAATATGGGAAATGGCTGGAAAAACCGTGTCACGGATCTGCTTGAATGTGACTACCCGATTATACTGGGTCCTATGAGGCTAATCACATTAGGAAGTATGGCTGCCTGCATATCGAACGCCGGCGGTTTCGGTGTGATAGGCGCGTCAGGTCTCTCCAAAGAGAAGCTTATTGAAGAAATTAAACTGGCGCGGTCCCTGACCGGCAAACCCATAGGGGTGAACATCCCTGTATATAGATCAAATGCCCAGGATGCCGTTGAAGCATCCATCGAAATGGGGATCAAAACAATTTACACCTCTGCTGGAAATCCTGCCAAGTTCATAGATAAAATAAAATCGGCTGGCCTGAATGTGATTCATAAAGTATCCAGTCTGGAAATGGCACGTAAAGCGGAAGCGGCCGGAGTTGATGCTGTCGTGGCTATGGGACATGAAGCAGGTGGGCATATCGGGCGCGAAGGTATTACAACTTTTTGCCTTATCCCTGTGCTTGCTCAGGCATTAAAAATCCCCGTGATAGCATCGGGAGGCATCGGTAATGCAAACGGCCTTCTTGCAGCACTTGCCCTGGGTGCCGAAGGCGTGGAAATCGGGACCCGGTTTGTGGCTACGAATGAATGTCCTGTGCCATCTTTCTTTAAAGAGTCTCTCTGCGCTGCCGAGCTGACGTCAACAGTTGTTCTTGGTAAAGAGGCTATGCCGATACGCGTGCTCAAAAATGCAATTATAGAACAGGCTGCTGGAATTGGCGAGGCAAAAACGGATCAGGTTATGGCGCAGCAGGGGAATGCCGATGCCCTCTATGTGGGTGAAGGCGGTAACAAGCATACAGCCGTTATGCCATGCGGACAGGTCGCAGGCCTTATCAATGACATAGGTTCTGTAAGTGATGTCCTTTCCAAAATGATCAATGATACAAAGTCAGCTTTGGATCGACTAAACAAAATGACTTCCGGAGGGAAATTATGAGTTGGGAACATGTACTTCTTAATGTGACGGACAATATTGCTTTCATCACCTTGAATAGACCGGAACGGATGAACGCTTTTGGTGGCATGATGCGTCAGGAGATTGTCGACGTTTTGGAAAAAGTCGCTGTTGACAAAGATGTTCGAGTTGTGGTGATTACGGGTGCGGGTAAGGCGTTTTGCACTGGCGGAGATGTCGGAGAATTCGGTTCAGGCACGACCAAAGCGTTGGCACCGACGGTATCCAGTGAGAGACACGCCATGTGCAAGGCAGTGTTGTCCATTAACCGGATGGAAAAACCGGTTATTGCTGCCGTCAATGGTGTTGCCGCCGGAGGCGGCTGCAATCTGGCTCTTGCCTGCGACATTCGTTTGGCGAGCGAGAAAGCCCGGTTCAGCCAGATATTCACCAAGAGAGGGGTGCACCCGGATTGGGGCGGAGTCTATTTTCTGCCGCGGCTTGTGGGTTATTCCAAGGCGTGTGAACTTATATTTTCGGCAGAGATCATTGATGCTGCGGAAGCATTTCGTATCGGATTAGTCAACAAAGTGTATCCGCATGATGAATTTGAAAATTCGGTCAAACAATTTGCTCTGCGTATCGCCAAGAATGCTCCCATCCCCATTGCATTTGCCAAACGCGGGCTTCAGAATTTTCAGCAGTGGGATCTTGCACAGGCCCTTGATTATGAATCATACGTTCTTGAAGTGTGCATGAAGAGCAATGACATTGTCGAGGGCTTCGGCGCCTTCCTTGAAAAAAGAGAGCCGAACTTTAAAGGATGTTAATGTTTTCATCGGTGATATAATAAAACGAATGGTACATTAAACAAATTCGCCTACAATGCCCTAACGGCTGATCATCAGATTTTCTGGGATAAAGTCGGCAGGGCAGGCATGTTGAAAAACAAAATGTATCTGAAACTTTCCTCTCATTGTGAAGAGGATTTGATCGCGGCAAAAATATTGCCGCGTTCATTGCTTTTATACCAAAATCAAAGAGGGGATTCACCGGTCAGTTCATTCAGGTTGCTGATTTTCCTTGATCATGGAGATTAAAGAATGCGCATCGCTCTTGTTGCACCACCTTATCCGCTGGAAGAAATGCCTTCTCCACCGCTGGGACTGACTTATGTTGCGGCGGCTTTTGAGGCGGCCGGAGCGGAGGTTAAAATATTTGATTATGTTGTTTTCGCTTACACGAAAGAAAGACTGGAAAAACAGCTGGATTCCTTCCGTCCTGACGTGGTCGGCGCTTCTTGCGTGACGATGAATTTCTATAAAACCCGACAGATTCTTCTTGATGTGAAAAATTATAATCCGGATATCATTACAATCATGGGCGGACCTCATGTATCTTTTACGGCGGAGGAAACGTTGCGGCAATATCCGGAAATAGATTTGATTGTCATCGGAGAAGGGGAAGATACGATAGCTGAACTCACCCCGGTCATAAAAGAGAAGAACAAGTGGCGTCACATACGCGGGATCGCTTATTGTGAAAATGATGAAATCGTTATTACCGGTAAAAGGCCTTTTATTGCCGATATTGATAAAATCCCTTTGCCCGCTCGTCATTTGTTGCCTGTTTCCCGTTATCGGGCAATGGGTTTCCCGGTAAGCATCATTACAGGGAGGGGGTGTCCTTATTCCTGTATCTTTTGTCTGGGTCGAAAGATGGTGGGGTCCAAAGCTCGTAAAAGAAATCCCCATCTTGTTTTGGATGAAATGGAAACAATAATCGGTTATGGCTTTGAACGCATTAATATCGCCGATGATCTGTTTACCGTCGATAAAGAAAGGGTGAGGGAAATATGCATGGGAATAAAAGAGCGTTCTTTGAA
>CAZGVZ010000092.1:0-10628 GCA_964529145.1 uncultured Fibrobacteraceae bacterium
GGAATTCTTCGCGGGCAGTATCGCTTGCAGAATAAACTGAGGCGCCGTCTTCATCGACTACAGTATAAAGAACTTCAGGACAGCGTCCGGAAAACCTCCTGTGAAGCAGAATCCCCGTGAAACCGCCGCGAGTCGTTTCTTAGTATCGAACAACATGCATGAACTGACTTTTCGATCGGTACCAAGTCCAATAACGAACTGATAGGCCCCGGCGCTCAATCTGGGAAGCGGTATCCTGTGACTGCCGGATGCTTTCACTCGTTCTTTCGAAATGAATTTCCTTCCGCTAGCATCGTATATTTCAAGAACCACTTTAGATCCGTGCTTCAACGATAATGATATTCCGGAACAATCGAATGAAACGGCTGTACCATTTAGCATTGTCGTATTCCGGTGTTTTGCATCGAGTCGAAACCCGTCCGTCAGAACGAAACCGCCATTCTCGTCGGTCATCATAGACACGCCGGCCCGTTCCAGTTCCACTTTCGCATTTGGAACGGTTTCACCCGATGGGCCTTTCACAGTTCCTCGTATGTCTATTGTTTGTGCGATGCAAAGTCCTGGAATGCCGCACAATATGAGGGGTTCCATAAATCGCGATAAGGCCTTGTATCCATGTTGAAATGCCCTGAACATCCTCAGCCCTTATCGAACGACTCGCTTACGCGTGGATACCTTCATATCCGGGCATGCTCTATTCCCGCATGTCCGGATATGGCTGATTGATGTGAAGCTTAACAATATGCCACCATTGAAAATAGGCCAAATAGATTGAAGTGAGGTCTAAAGATATCGACAGCATTTAGCTCGTCCCTTTCTTCGTCTCACTCAGAACCGGCTGAAAAAGCCCCAGATCGCGGCAGCCTGCCAATTCTGGGGAGCGTGCCCGCCGTCGAATGCGCAGTAGATGTAAGGGTATCCCTCCCTGCAGCCCCGATATTCGACGCAGTTGCCGATGCCGGGTTCCACCGGAACCGTTTCATCACTGCAGCCGTTTCTTTTCAGGAAATAATCGCGCGCTGTGTTTCCCATCGAAATGGGCATGATCTCGTCCGATTTCCCGTGTGACTGCCACACGGCGATCGGTCCCTGTTTCGAGGAATCGCACTGGCTGACAAACGATCCTGAATTGGGTGCGATGGCGCGGAATTCTTCCCACATCGCACAACCTACTGCGAACGACATCATGCCTCCGAAACTGAATCCCGTTGAAAAGACTCGTTTCCGGTCGATGCAAAGAGTCGACGTGAATCGGTCGAGCATGGCCTTGAAAAATGCTACATCCTCACCCTTGGTGTTGGAAAACCCGGTATATTGTCCGCTTTTCAATCCCTGTGGAGCCACGAAAATGGCTGAACCGTCCGACACCTCCTGAAGACCATAGAATCCCTGCCGGGCTATCTGGTCCATTGTCCCTCCCAGCGGATGCGGACAGAAGATCAGTTTGTACGGTTTATGGGGGTCGTAGTCCGCCGGAAGTTTCAGCAGGTATTCGCGTGTGACGCCGTCGACATCCATGGTGGTCTTGCCGTCCGACGGGGGGATCTTTCCACAGCCCTCGCATGCCGTTCCGGCTGCGGTATCGAGTGTAATGTCGAGCACAGTGTCATAGGCAGAGACGGTCATCACGTTTTCCATGTAACCATCGGCCGTTATCCTGAGCGAATCGACGACGGCTTCGATCTTCGCCAGGCGGTCGTCGACCGGTGTGATACCGCCTGCAGATGAACTCGAGGCTTGAGATCCATTCCGCAGCGGAAGGTGGCAAAACGTCATTTTACGTTCGCCGGTCGAAACGGTGATGATGCGCAGGTTCGTTACCAGGCGGTTTTCCCACAACGTCACATGATACACTCCGGCCCGGACTTCCCGTACCGGTTCCCTTTTCAGGAGGGTGCCTTTGACATCAAAGATTTCGATCTTCACGGGAGATGGAGCTGGGAGCCGCAGTTCCAGGATACCCCTTCTAAACGATATTTTCCCGTTGCGCGGGGCCGGAACCGGCGCGACAGCTACGATAGCCCTGGTTAGCTCATAAGCTCCATCGGCTCCGGTCGTGTCCTTCAAGCCAAGGCCCAGAAGCTCGACGACCGCGTCCGGTACCGGTTTTCCGGATTGATTGGCGATGTTGCCGCGTATGTTGACAGATTGCGCATTGAGGGTCACACCGATTAATAAAAGAAAATTGAACATTTTCGGACACATCATCACGTCCTCCTTTACTAAGAAAACCTATTCACCGATCCTCATCCGAACATCCGGACTGTCGCATGTTCCCGCCCCGATTCAACTGGGAACCTGACCGGACGCCGTCTCCATACCCGCCTTCAGGTCCATCTGCCGCCACCGTCACGTCTTCGGAGAAGGATCGACAGCGCATCGCCGCGGTTCTTTGTGGGAGGGAGGTAAACTGCGGCGAAGGCTGTCACCGGCTCGAGGCTGTCGGTGTATGGATAACCGGGACAGGATGCCGGTACTACCCGTTTTGACCTGGATCGGAATGTCGGCCCTGGCATCCTCCTCCGCAGAAACTCGCAATCGGTACCGGCATCCGCTCGACCGTCTTTTCATTTCGCGACCGTCACCGGACGCTGTGCCCGCGAACCGTCCGGATCACTCAAGTGAATGATATATGCGCCGGGCGCGAGCGGAATGCCTGCGTCGAGTGCAATCGAATTCAGTCCCGCTCCGCACGCTCTTTCGGATACCGGAACGATGACGCGACCGTCGATCGAGAAGAGCCCCAGGCCGACCTTCGCCGCAGCCGCGAGCGAAAAGGATACGGTCATCCCGCTTTTCCCGGCCATGCAACGAAGATCTCTTGCCATAGAAGATGTGGTGACGGCTCGCCTCACTCTGACCGGCGGTTCAGGAGGATCTTTCAGCAGCCATTGGCTGACGACCGGGTTATAATCGATAAGGGCTTCGATCCACTTCTGCTGGTAATGGGCCGCTCCGCTTCCAGTGATATGACAGCAGTCCGAGTAGTACGATCTGGGCGCGTTTGTATACCAGAAATACCCGCCCAGGTCTATCCACACCGCTTCGGCGCCTTCGCCCATGTAGGAGGAAAGCTGAGGATCGTCGCCCTTGATCTGATCGAGCACCACTCCCCTGGCAAAAAACCATTCATGGTATGCATGATAAGGTTCGTGGTCGTTCTGCCATGGATCCGCTTCAAAAAGAATCATCTTGAGATTGGGGTAATTTTTCTTCGCATTCAGGACAAGTCTCCGGAAGTCATGACTCATCGAGTCGATCTTCTCCGAAAGAGGAGTGTTCTTCTCGTAATTGTCCGGCCCGAAAAACGGGGCCCAGGTGAGCTGTACGACAAGGACATGAACGTCCGACGCTGCGATCCCCGCGAGCGCCCCTCCGTTTTTGATCCTGCTCAACCAGTCCCAGGCCATCACCGCGCCCGCGCACGCGCTCGCGAAGCTGGTGTTCTCCGCCAGGTTGAACTGCGTTTTCGCGTTTCCCCAGTTCCAGCCGTTGAAAATGTTGGTCGGCACCGAATGTCCGATCGGGACTATGTTGATTTTCGACATTTTCCGCATCTCTTCGGCGATTTTCAAACCGTCCGCGAGGTGTTCCTCAGGCATTTCATTTGTACCTTCGTACAGACCGAGCCTGAACGTCTCGCCCTTGTACTCGTAGGTCTTGTCTGCCTCTGTCAACAAAGGCTGAGCGAACAGCCTCGACGAGAGAAAAACGGCGCAACAAAAGGCCTTGAACATAGAATCGCTGCATTTCATAGTCATCACTCCTTTTGCATTTTTGTATATTTAGACAAAGAAAAAGGACGGCACCGGTATTTCTGCGGTTCCAGTACCTTTTTCCCCGGCTGCCGGTTGCTTCCTCGCGAGATGGAACCGGCGGCCCCTTTTTTTCAACTGCAATCAGACCTTATTCGACACTCTTCACCTGAATCGCAACAACCTGTCGTCACTCCTCTGGTTCATGTAACAAAGCCGTATCCAGTCGGCGCCCCGTGCTACGCTGCACACGCGCACCTCGTCGATCGCTCCCCTGTAATGGCAATACCCGGTAACCGGGAATGTGGCTTCCTTGAAAAAACGGCCTATGGTGAAATCGTCCGTGGTATCCCGAACGTAGGTTTCGGGCTGTGAATAGACCTGGCTTGTAACTGCGTTTTTCACTACGAGTTCACCGTTGCAATAGATGTCCTGCTCAGTCCCGCTCCTCACTGCCGTGAGGAAGACCCACTGTTTTTCCGCGGCTTCAGTGTGCGACATGATCCATTTGGATGTGTCCCCGAAAACCGAGAACTGCCAGAGATCACTGCGCGGGAACTGGGTGACCTGCAGGAAATACTGCCGATATCCTTTGGATAGAATTGTACGGTACTCGTCATCGAACGAATCAATGTACACCCACGCGGAAACGGAGAAGTGATCGTTCGTACCGAAGTTAAGTTTTCCGCCTGCCGTGTTGGGCATGGTAATGTAACTCGAACTCCCGTCGAAGGAACGGGCGCTTCCGATCGGCGCTTCGGCCGGGGAATCGTCACCCAGCATGTCATACGCCGTTCCGTTGAAACGGTTGGCCGTGGCGTCGAGCGCCGGGTCGTTTCCGTTTTCGTCCAGGTGCCATACACCCTGGAATCCGGCGGCCGTGTCGAATACCGCCTCGCCGTTCGAGGCATCCGGGGCATCGGGATTGCCCCAGTACATTGTCATAAACTGGGTGGAATCGCCGCCGCGGACGGTATCTGCCTTCACCCACAGTAGTGCGCTTCGCCCGCCTGAATCCCACCGCTCGATCGCATGTGGAAGGGCAAAGCCGTGCGATGAGGTGAAACGGATATCGGAGCCGTCGCCTTCGGCCCGTGCGAAGTCGAAATTTTCTCCTGTCAATCTAACGAGCACCGGAAAACCGAACACGTCTCCGGCAGTGCCAGCACCCGTGTTCGACGTATTCAGAACGATGTCGCGCCGGTAACGCCACGATGGGTTGTAGAGCGTCGTCGTGGCCGCGGAACCGACAGCCACATCGAGTATGGAAACGGCCGTGGTATCGTCAAGCACTTTATACCTTACCTCGGATATATTTCCGGCCGGTACCGAGTCCAGCAGGATTTCGTCTCTGCCCGCTGGTACGGAAATGGCGATTTCCGTTCCGGGTATGATTGCAAAACCGTCGCGCTCCGCACAATCCAAAAGCAGCAATCTTATGGCACCTGGTTCGCGCAACGTTTCCGGATGTACCGTGACCGTGCCGCTGTCCGCCTCCACTCCGGTGACGAGCATCCGGGTCCTCTGTTCTAGCTGCAAAGCCTGCACGTTATAGCTTCCCGGAGCGACGTTCCTGAACGAATACCTGCCCTGTGCATCGCTGGTGTCGATCATCGAATCGGCGATCGGCGCCATCACGGTCGGATCGTAATCCCGTAGAATGAGCTTTACCTGCGTGGCGGGCGCAGGCTCGCTACCGTGCATATACACCACTCCCACCACTTCGACCTCCGAACCACCGCCCCCTGCCGTGGGCGGCTGCATGCAGGACAAGGTCAGTGCGGCGATCGCGAAAAGTGAAGAGTAGAACCCGAACCGTTTCATGACTCTCCCCCCTCGTATCGCCCGGTCAGGGGGAAAAGCTGCATGTTGAACTGATAGACCCTGTCCGGAGCGGCACTGTTTCTCGCGATCTCCATGATCCTGCGCCTGCATTTCCGGATCTCCTCCTGCACTTCCCTGAAATCCTCGCCCGAAACCGTAAATGTTACGGATGAGAGATTGGTCTCTTTGCCGCCCGCATCGATCGCCCGGGACGCGAGCTTCATCGTGTGGATGACGAAATTATTGAGAGTCAGAGATCTGATGTCGTTCCCGGTACTCAGGAGAGCGCCGGTCCGCACGTACCTGCCGCTTTCGTCCTTCACCGCAAGTTCGAGGCTCATGAGCAGCTCTACGGCCCGGGAAACCTGTTTCTCGGAGATCTGCGGAGTGATGAATTTACCGAGTTTCGCGAAATTGTCGTCGCGCAGCGGAAAGAACGCCAGCGCCTCCCGCACCGCGGTATAATACCATTTGTCATAGAAGGCGTAATGGTTCGCATCGAGTATGCGCACGGCCGATTCCTTGAACGTCATCAGTTCCTCGAAATGGCGTTTTTTCTCTTCGTGGTTTTTCGCCTGGCAGAACTGGACCATCGCCTGAAAATAGTCTCTCTCTTTTTTGTTCAATTTCATGGCATGCGCGAGCCTGATCGCAGCCGCGAGGGAGAAGTTCCGGTCGCCTTTGAGCATTTTCGCGAAATTACCCGAATTTATACTCCCCAGGGCTGTAAGTGACCGGTAGGAAAACCGGGGATTCTCCTTTTTCCGGTCTTCATAGTAATCGGTCAGGTATTTGCGGAAATCGGTATAGTCGAAAATGGTGATCATCTTCTCTTCTTTAAAACGGTTATTCAAAACCTCACTATCCTGTCGATCGATGTCCTTCCCTTGACCGACACTCTCACAAAATACACACCGCGCCGAACTTCCTTGAGACTGTAATTCGCTTTTCCGGAACCAGATTGTGCCATGATTCTCATCCCCGAGGCATCGAATATCTGCAGCGAATGCCTGTCCGGGGAAAAGACTTCGATCGCCTCCGCGGATTTCGACCGGGAATACCCGACCGACAACACCCTTTTCGCAGGCTCGGGGCTCTTCGCCACTGCGGTTTCTTCGCAGCAGTCACCGGTACTGCAGTAAGTTGCGAGAGGATCGAAATTCTCGTTTTCGGGATCCAGGCAACCCTCCTTGTTCGCCGCCAGGGCCTCCTGGAAAAATTCCAGGCTTCCGCCGAAATTCGCCTGATGGCCGCCTCCTACCGGGGAATAGCTCGATTCTTTCTCGTTATCGCTTTCCTGGAGAGCCGCCCACATAAGTTCCGATTGGCATGTCGGCACTATGTTGTCGGCTGTGCCGTGCACGAGGTGTATGGGCGGATCGTCTCTGGAGATGAAGGTGATTGGATTGGCGAGCGCACACTTGTCCCTGTTCTGGTCGAGCTGACCGCCGATAAGACCTCCTTCGGGCGAATTGGCGGGGTTGTGCTGCAACATGGAGCCGCAGCCGTCCATGGCCAGGAAGTCAGTCGGTGGGGCAGCTGCCCAGGCAGCCTGCACCCGGCTGCTGAACTCGAGGTTACCTCCGAAATCCCCTTCGAGGTTCATGGTCGCACTGCCTGCAGTATGTTCATCGACATCGCCGGTGGTCGCCAGCATGACGGAGTTCCACGCGCCCGAAGAGAATCCTATCACTCCGATAAAGTCCGGATCGATCCTGTATTTTTCCGCATTTGCCCTGAGGAAACGGACAGTGGCCTTGAGTTCCTGGATCTGCGCCGGGTAACGCGCCATGTGCGAGCCGCTCCCTCCCCCGCTGACATTGCCCCCCACAACGATGAATCCGGCGGCATTGTACGAACTCGCCAGACCGCCGTCGCTTTTTGCATCCGACCAGGAATAGGCCAGGCCCGGGTAATGGATGACGACCGGAAACGGTCCGTCGCCATCTGGTGCGTATATATTCAACGTATGTTCCACTTTGCCCGTGCCTGCGTAATCGATGTTCTTTATGGTTTCAGAGAATGCGGCAACAGCGATGAAAAAGATGAGTATCGATCCGAATGAAAGACGCGGTTTGTACATGATTGACTCCTTCTGTATTGTTGACCCGTGGCATGAAATGGAAATCACGAAGCATCTCCGTCAATTCGCTTCCCAGGGATAATATAACAAAAATTTGAACGGGGTGAGTTAAAAAAATGGCTTTTTAGTGCTTTCTTTTGACAGCATTTTTTCTATTCATTATTTGATTATCTTATTGATTTTAGTATGTTTATTATTTCTTTTCCCATTCAAATTGTTTATTAAATCTATTACTTTGACATCATTTCACGGCACGGATCGAGTCCTCCCCCACTGCATTTATAAGACAGAAACCTGTTCTGCGATCGAACTCGCTCAGCAAAGCTGCTTCGTGGACAAGACGCCGTCGCAGAAGAAATTCTTCACCTTCGCACACCCGGGTTTGCGATTGACCGTTCAACGTATCTATATTGATTATGTCTATCACATCACCGGGAAACATCTATGTCCGCAAATCGCTTCATTTATCTCTCGTCACCTGGCAATATCTTCAGCTCCGCGAAATTACGGATTCATGCTCTCCGGCACGTGACAGTGGATCGGTATCGTTTGCCGCAGGCCGGCTTTTCGGCCTGACCGGCCATATTCACAGGGCAGTATCCCGTCCCGGGTCCGAGTATTCTCTCCTCCCGGGACGCGACGGGGGGAAGGTGCGCCCGGGAGAAGGTTGCGCCTCGAGGAAATCCGGAGACTGCGCGGATCGAGCATCGATTTCGACAAGGAGTGCATCAGGATGCGCCTGGGTAAAGGAGGAAAAGACCGGATAATCATGCTGAAAAAGTACCTGCTGCAATACTTGATCCATATCGATCTGAATATGGTCCGTGCTGGAGTGGTCACTCATCCTAATTGATAGAACAGCACCGAAAAAACTATTGTGGATACATCGATTAAATGCATTATCGCGGAAAACGGCACTTTTTGGGAGTTATTATCAATGAAATCAATGAGATATATAGGTCCAGCTCCGATATTCTCGAAATCTTTTTTCGATGTTTTTGAGAAATTGTATTTCGGTGCCGACAGAGCCCATGAAGATTTACTCGATATTTGAAGAATACTTCGTGATAACCCTCTTCCCGTCGGTTATCCGGAAACAGGTACTTCGTGATAACCATGCCACAAGGGGTATTTTAAGCAATATATTTTCAAGAAGACAAGGTCAATTTATCACCAATTCTGGTGATAAATTGGGAGTTAGGCAAAATTACCAAGCCCAATAAAAATTGAGGGAACCATGTGGATATTCTACTACAAAAGTGAAGAAAGAATCAGCCAAATTGCATATGGTATCGATCCAAATATACCTGTTGAAAAAAACATTAAAAAAAGCAGAGGTGGAAATCTGAAAGTTGTCCTGGATGCAAAGACTCTAAAACTTATGGATCTTTTGGGATTCCAATCTAAGTGCAATTTGAATGCAGAGGGTAATATTGATAACCAAACGGAAATAAAATATAAAATTCTTGATGAAACAATTATTGACCGTGTATGCACTCATCTTTCAAATGTTGAAAATTACACCTACCTTTCAAATGATTCCAATTACTTTGCGCCTAAAGACATTAAGAAACTTGTCAAATTTAAAGGTAAATTCCATCCCCAAATAACGGGTAATAATCCGCGTGAAAAAATGGTTGAAATTGAGAGCCGTAAATCCCTCACTTGGAAATGTATCTACAAAAAATCGTTTTTAGTAATCACCACAAGTATAGAATCGGTCATAAGCAAAACTCCTTTATATTCTTGCATCGAAAATGAAAATGTTGGTTTGGAATTTGAAGGATATGGAACATTTGAAGATAAAACAGAAAATAGTGAAATTGTAATAATTCCTTTATTTTTTGGCGTAAATCTGGACATATAAACATGATTTTAAGGTTTCCGAACAATTTTACAGCAAACGATTTTCATAGTGTTTGGACAAATGCATTAAAAATAGCTAAAAATAAATCGCATGAAATGGTAATTGATGCCTCTCAACTTGAATATTTCGATGTGGAAGGTGCGAACTATTTAGCATTAATACCTTGTTTTTTAAGAAAGAGATTTAAACCAGTAACAATAATTTTACCTGAGTTAGATAAGACATATTCATACATGGGAACTATAGGTTTGATAGATTTTTTATCAAAATATTTTAATTTATCAAGAGCAAATCAGCGCTCGTTCACATTAAGTAACAAAGTGAATACATCGGTTGTTTATAAAAAACGTATTGCTGATCTATATAAAAACAACATTTTATTGAAACGACTAGATGACTTAAGTCATAAATTATCAGCAAAGGTATGTCTATCATTAATTGAACTTGTTAACAATATATTTGATCATTCACAGCAAACACTGGGTTGCGTTTCATTTCATTTTTACCAAGACCATCCTAAAAAAGGCGGGATGGATCGATTTATGTTTGCTGTTTCTGATCTAGGTATTGGAATTAAAAAGTCCTTTCTAAATTCCAGTAATCATTCTATTAATCCATCTGCGCCAGATGTAAGATTTATTGAATATGCAATTAAAAATGGAACAACATCCACATCTATACAAGGGAGAGGCAATGGGCTGCCAATAGCAATTTCTCAAGCAAACAAGATTCATATATCATCTGGGAATGGTACTATTTATCTTGGAAACTCGACTAAACATGATAAGGTTGATAGTAGAAAATCAATTTATTTACAAGGAACCAGTGTTCGATTAATATTTGACCTTGAAGAAGATGATGAAATACCAATTGAAACACAGGAAAAACAATTTTATCGTCGTATTATTAGAAATGGTCAAGAAATTAAACGAGTTAAAAATAATGGGCTTGGTAAAATCGCCTAACAGCGGTAGCCAGGTTCCGCTATCGCTGCACCCAAATTTTCCTTCGCTACGCTTCGGAAAACTTCTGGCGTACCGCGACCCGTTGGTACGCCAAGCAAAGCTTGGCGTCTCTTATATAGTGATCTGTCAACAGG